>JAUNAE010000038.1 GCA_030527765.1 Eubacteriales bacterium | reverse complement strand
GCTCTTCGATCAGTTTTCGCATTTTACTGATAGGAACGATTTTGTCAAGTTCTTCCTCGGTAAATCCGAGTGCAAGACCCAGATTTGCGTCCGGATCCACATCTGCTGCAAGCACATGATGGCCTTCCTCTGCGTAGAGTCTGGCAAGTGAAGCTGCAAATGTTGTTTTTCCAACACCGCCCTTACCGGTAACAGCAATTTTCATAATTACATTCCACCTTCATCAGTTCTAGTTTGCTGATGCAGTTCTCACAAATGATCACTCCATCATCCATTCTGTCTTTCGACATCGGTACTACGAAGTTTCAGCTGCATCCGCAATTGATTCCGTAGTGTTGAACTATCTACCATAGTTCGCTGAATCACTCATTATTTTGCTTCCTTAAAAGTTGTACATTGTCGTCATGCACAAATTTCTTCCTGACAGAAGGGTACCCAGTCCTTCTGCCTGCTGTACGAAAGATCACACAGCGATTTTTGTTGCTCTGTTTGGTCATGGATGCCTCTAGGCGAGACATGCAGTATTACAGTTCCAGCTTGTCGACAATCTTGCGAAGTGCCTGCTTCACCGGGTTATCCTCCGGCAGCTGTGCTGTCGGGCGTCCCTCACAGTCAAATTCGTAAACACTGTCATCCTGTGGAACCACACCTAAAAGATTTAACTTCTGATTAGCGATTTCTTCCTTGATGCCCTCATTGAGTTCACCTTTTGGTGCTCTGTTAATAATGAGGCCGACAGTCTGCGGATGCATCTCGCACTCTTCAATGAGTCGTGCGATTCTGCCCACTGCCTGTACTCCTCTTCTGGAACAGTCACTAACCAGAATTGCTGTTTGCATGGAAGGAAGTACGCCTCTGCTGATATGTTCCATTCCAGCTTCATTGTCAACGACAAAATATGGATAATTGTTCTGATATTTTGCCAGCTGGCTCTGAAGAAGACCATTCACGAAACAGTAGCATCCCTTGCCCTGTGTTCTTCCCATAACGAGAAGATCAAAGTCATCGTCCTCCACAACTGCATCTTCAAATCTCATCTCCGCATAGTCTGCTTTTGACATTCCTGCGGGAATCGGGTTCTCCGGTGCCATTTCAGCGCGGGCGATCTCTTCACGGACATCTCCCAGTGTTTCTTCCACTTTCACACCGAGTACTTCATTCAGATTTGAATTCGCATCGGCATCCACTGCAAGAACCGGGCCTTTTCCCTGCTCGCAAAGATACTGAATCAGCATTCCACATAAGGTTGTCTTACCTACGCCGCCTTTTCCTGCGACAGCAATTACATGTGCCATAAAAAACTGTTGCCTCCTGTATATGTAAATTACGACGAATCGCAAAAATACATCTATATTATATGATGTAAAAGTAATTTCTTTCAGTCGCAGATCAGCTTCACAATGCTGTTAGCAAGATCTACCATCTGGATTTTCCCTTCCACAACTCTCTCATCCCCCATGATATCTCTCAGGGTAATGGTATTGCCATCCACATCAATTCGGCTGACATTCTTGAAAAGAACGGAATTGTCACTTTCTTTGTAAACGGTAGCCAGACACATACGCTCGCCTCCTCTCCTTGTCCTCCGACGGTATGGTGATTATTTCGTTACTGTTCACCCCGTGAAATGCAGCATTATTTCAGCTCGTCCTTCACTAATGTGAGGGCAAGTCCAAGACGCATATTGCCTTTCTGGAAATCTGCAACACCTTCTCTGATTGTCTTGGCAGCAGCAGAAAGTCCCATCTTGTCCAGGTTCTCAGCCATCTGATCCAGCTCTGCAGCGTGATGCTCATTGTGCTGAAGCATGTAAGTCAGAAGTGCAACTGTCTCATTCTTGCAGTCTCCGCCTTCGCAGTTTCCGCAATGTTCTCCGCCATGGGTATGGGTATGTCCCTCTCCATGGGAATGATCATGAGCGTGGCTGTGTGTTACACCGTTCTCATGAGTGTGCTCGTGAGAATGTGTATGCTCACCTGCAGTCTCATGTCCATGCGAAATCAGATTGCCATTTTCATCCTTAATCAAATGCATGAAATAACTCCTTTCTATCTCTTTTCATGGTCTTCCCAAAAAAGGGCAGACTTGTGACAAGAATTTGTCAATATAGCTATATTATATCCCTTTCATATGGTAGAATCAAGAAATTTATTGTATTTGACCTAGTATTCTTGCACAAAAACGAATACATATAAGATTTTTTGTGCAGTCTTCACAATTCACCTCGTATCAAAATTGTAATAATTCTGTTGCCAATTCTTTCATATTTATATGATATACTCACAAACGGTATCGGGTTTCATCCGATATTGTTTGAGGAGGTATGTTTTTTGAAAGAATCTATCTATTTAAACAATGATGTAGAAATGCCGCTTCTTGGTCTGGGGTGTTACAAAATCCAGGGAGACGCGCAGGCAGCCACTGCCGTAAATGCTGCAGTCGCTGCAGGATATCGTTTGTTTGACACTGCATCTGCTTATACCAATGAAGAATCCATCGGCAAAGCTCTTGCCCGATGCGGCGTTCCCCGCCGTGATCTTTTTGTCACAACAAAGGCATGGAATACTGCCCAGAGAATCGGGGATATATCCGGAGCTTTTTCCAGAAGTCTGGAACGTCTGCATATGGATTACGTTGATCTTTATCTTATTCACTGGCCGGTTCCCGGCTGCTATATCGGCACCTGGAGAGAATTCGAGAAAATTCTTGACAGCGGTCGTGCCAAAGCCATCGGCGTCAGCAATTTTGAGATCCATCATCTCGAAGAGCTGAAGCGTTCTTCCGGAATTGTTCCGGCAGTCAACCAGATTGAAGTACATCCCCTGAATAACCGAAGCGAGCTTGTGGAATACTGCCAGGCAAACGGCATTCAGGTTCAGGCTTATGCTCCTCTTGCAAGAGGCGCTTATCTAGATCATGATGTTATGTGCATTCTCGGCACGAAATATGCCCGTACACCTGCACAGATCGGACTTCGCTGGGCCCTGCAGAAAGGAATTTCCGTTCTGCCGAAATCCGTACATCCGGAGCGCATCCGTTCCAACGCTTCCATCTTCGATTTTGAAATTGAAGAGGAAGATATGGCAATTCTGGATACACTGAATGAGAACTACAGAAGTTCCGGTGTTCCTAGTGACCTTCAGGGAATTGCATTGTAAGTAATCATTACCTATAACAAAAAGCTGATCTCCACTTCGGAAATCAGCTTTTTTATTTGATAAGATTCATATGATGTTTTCACACTTCATACATTCGAAACACGCATCTTTTATTATGCCCAAGGAAGCATCGGTGTTTCCACCTTTTTGTCTCGAATCATGAGATCTCTCACTGCATCTCCTGCAGCTTTTCCTTCGAACAGCACTTTATTCACTTCTTCTACGATCGGCATTTCTACCTCGTATTTTACAGAGAGCTGTTTTGCCGCTTTTGCAGAATATACACCTTCTACTACCATCTTCACTTCAGCCATGGCATCTTCCATTGAATATCCCTGACCCATGAGAAAACCGGCTTTTCGGTTACGGCTGTGAACACTGGCACAGGTTACAATCAAATCTCCGATACCGGAAAGACCGTAGAACGTCTGCTGACTTGCCCCCATCTTCACTCCGAGGCGGGTGATTTCCGCAATGCCGCGAGTAATGAGAGCCGCCTTTGTATTATCTCCGTAACCCAGTCCATCCGCTGCACCTGCTGCCAGGGCAATGACATTCTTCAGAGATCCTCCCAGTTCCACACCCAGAAGATCTGGTGTTGTATATACTCGAAAAACCGGACTCATAAAGATACCCTGCAGATATTCCGCTGTCTCTCTTTTCTTCGCACTGACAACACAGGTCGTAGGAATTCCTCTTCCAACTTCCTCTGCATGGCTTGGTCCGGAAAGAACAGCGATTTCACCATTCGGAATTTCTTCCTGAATAATATCTGTCATGGTCATAAGAGTATTTTCTTCAATTCCCTTCGCCACATCCACAATTTTCTGACCATCTTTCACATACGGCGCCATAAGTCTCGCCGTACTTCGAATATAAGGAGATGCAACTGCAAGTACGACGACATCCGGATCTGCCAGCGCTTCCGAAAGATCACTTGTAAGAGTCATCTCTTCCGGAAGTTTGACCCCCGGAAGTTTGGAGTTCTCTCTTGTCTTACGAAGCATGCAGACTTTTTCCTCATGTAAAGACCACATGAGGACTTCATGACCATTGTTATGAAGCAGCCACGCCAGAGCCGTTCCCCAGCTTCCCGTTCCAAGTACACTAATCTTTGCCATAAATACCACCTTTCTTTTAAATCGCGAATCTCGCAAGAAGATTCGCGCGCGAGTTCGGCAGTTGCGAAGCAACTTTCTTCTGCCGAACTCTGCGATCCGCCGGAGGCTTATCTCAGTCGGGGATTTAGACCCCCACTGAGACTAATTTGTTATCCCCCACTTATAGAAGATGGGGATCTCCCCGACTAAGATGATGGTTTGTGACCACCCAGGTAAGTTTTGTTCTCTTTACCCTTCAGCAATCTGGAAATATTGGCACGATGTCTGTAAACCGCAAGACACAGAAGCAGAACAAGAACCACATCCATCTCTATCCAATACTGTGATCCCAGAGGCATAATTCCAGTGTGCACCAAAAGAATAAATGCCGCCACTCCCGCAGCATAACACAGGATGGAGCCCAGGGATACATAATGGGTTGTAAGAACAATGATCAGAAACAGAACCGCAAGGCCAATGCCCACTCTGTAATCCAGAGCGAAGACCATTCCCATGGAGGTCGCAATTCCTTTTCCTCCTTTAAATTTCAGATAGCACGGAAAATTATGTCCAAGCACACATCCCACTCCGGTATAGAGTGCCAACAGATTCAGCATTTCACTGTACTTTTCCTGAAACAGAACAGTTACGAGAAGGATCGCCACCAGGCTCTTCAAAAGGTCTCCGACCAACGTGATCAGTCCTGCCTTCTTTCCGAAAGTTCTGAGAGCATTGGTCGTTCCGGCATTTCCACTTCCATGTTTTCGGATATCGGTCCTGTGATACCTTCCCACAAAATAGCCGGTCTGTATCATACCAAATACATAGCCGATAGCCAGACAAAGCAATCGAATCATTCTTTTTCGCCTCGTTCCCGAACAATAAATTTCAATGATGTTCCTTCGAAACCGAATGTGTCCCGGATCTTATTTTCAAGATAACGGACATAAGAGAAGTGCATCAGTTCCTTATCATTTACAAACACAACGAAGGTCGGCGGTTTCACCGCAACCTGAGTCATATAATAGATCTTCAGACGTTTTCCTTTGTCAGACGGCGGCTGCTGAAGTGCCATTGCCTCAGAAAGAATCTCATTCAGAACACCGGTCTGAATACGAAGTGTCTGATTCTCAATTACCTGATCAATACTCTCGAACAGCTTCGGAATACGCTGCCCGGTTTTTACGGAAATAAACAGAAGTTTTGCATAAGGCATATAAGCAAGCACTTCTCTGATTTTCTTCGTATACTGATTGATGGTCTTGTCATTCTTTTCAACGGCATCCCATTTGTTTACCGCAATAATAACACCCTTACCTCTGTCATGGGCAATTCCCGCGATCTTTGCATCCTGCTCGGTCACACCCTCTTCTGCATCAATCATTACAACAACAATACTTGCTCTCTCAACTGCCGTCACCGTACGAAGAACGCTGTAACGCTCGATCTCTTCTCTGACTTTTCCTTTTCTTCTGAGACCTGCCGTATCGATGAATACGTACTCTTTGCCCTGCCACTTCACTCGTGTATCAATGGCATCTCTTGTGGTGCCTGCGATATCAGATACGATGACACGATCTTCTCCCAGGAGTTTGTTAACAAGAGAGGATTTTCCAACGTTTGGCTTTCCGACAATGGCAATTCTCGGAGTATCATCCTCTTCCTGTTCCTCGGAATCTTTCGGAAATTCCTTGACGATTTCGTCAAGCATATCTCCGAGCCCCATCATGTTCGCTGCGGAAATCGGAACCGGATCTCCAATTCCCAGGTTATAGAACTCGTATACATCCATCTGGAATTTCTGTATACTGTCCACTTTGTTAACTGCGAGGATGACCGGTTTGCCGCTTCTGCGAAGCATATCCGCAACTTTTGCATCCGCATCCTGAAGTCCCTGACGTACATCCGTAATAAAAATAATAACGTCAGCTGTATCAATCGCGATCTGAGCCTGCTCCCTCATCTGAGAAAGAATAATATCCTTATTATCAGGCTCGATACCGCCGGTATCAATCAGCGTAAATTTTCGGTCAAGCCATGTCACATCTGCGTAAATACGGTCTCTGGTAACGCCCGGAGTATCTTTTACGATTGAGATTTTCTCACCTGCCAGAGCATTAAACAGTGTGGACTTTCCTACGTTAGGCCTTCCCACAATCGCTACTACTGGTTTGCTCATATATCTGTCTCCTTTTTCTTGTTGTATTCTCTGTATCTTCAAGCACTGCGTCCACCAGATCCCTGCCGTCGGTTCCCACAACAACAATCTTTACGTGAAGCGCCTGAGAAAGTTCCTGTATCGTCATATCATCCAGAAAAACCTCTTCTCCTTCTCGAAGCATATTACATGGAAGAAGCAGTTTTTCTCCCAGTTCCTGTCCCTGAAGCTGTTCCAAAAGATCCTGACCGGTAATCAGTCCGGAAACAGTGATGCGCTCTCCAAAGAAACGATTCTCAATCTCTCGAACCTCAACCGACACATTAGGATACACTTTCTGAATTCGCTTCACATACTCTTCTATATAAGGACGGGCAAGTTTTCCGGTGGCAACAGTTCCGCGAACGACTCTGTCATCTCCCGGGCATTCCTTCAGTGCTTCATCCACTTCCATTCCAAGAAGCCGCAGCATTCCCACACCATTTTCATATTGAAGGAATCCATCATAGCGCTCCTCCTCCGGAAGTTCCATTCCCGCCAGAATATACCATTCATCTGACGCATGAATAAAATGTATGCCATGACGTTCCATCATGATCTTCTGCCAGCGGTGAATCATCTCCAGAACTTCTTTTGCATCTTCGGATGTAAATGGTTCCAAAGGTTCCAGACCATCCCGAAATTTTGTAAGTCCTACAGGCACAACGGAAACGCTCTGAAGAACCGGGGCATAGGCAGAAAGCTTCTCGAGAGAGTTTTCCAGTTCTTCGCCGTCATTAAAGCCTTTGCACAGAACAATCTGACCATTCATGGTAATGCCCGCTTCATACAGAAGATCCACCTTCTTAAGTGCTTCTCCCGCAAATCGATTATGAAGCATGGCACATCTCAGTTCCGGATTCATTGTCTGAAAAGAGATATTGATCGGTTCCATTCGGTAGTCAATGATTCGACGGATGTCCTTCTCCGTCATATTTGTAAGGGTGACATAGTTTCCCTGCAAAAAAGAAAGCCGCGAATCATCGTCTTTAAAATACAGAGTATCTCGCATTCCCGCAGGCATCTGATCAATAAAACAGAAAATGCAGCGGTTAGAACAGGATCTGTAACTGTCCATCAGCCCATTCTCAAATTCCACTCCAAGATCCTCTTCGTACTCTTTCTCGATCTCAAGCTCCCACTCGCTTCCATCCTTCTTTCGGACAAGGACAGTGACAAGTTCATCATTCATGAAATACCGGTAATCGAAAACATCTTCCGGAATACGGTCGTTTATTTTTAAGATTTCATCTCCGGGTTCCAGTTCCAGTTCCTCAGCGATGCTTCCCGGAAGAACCCTTGCAATGATATGTTTGTTGTTTTTTTTCATAAATATATGCTCCTGTTTGGACGAAGGTCCATGATTGCATTATCCTCTATATCATAGCAATTATTTCAAAAAAATACAAGAACCCCTTTCATTTTGCCCTTTGCTTTCACAAATACCCTCTCATTTTTTTAAACGTCAAATTGAATAAATTCCTTGACGATAAATAGGTCAAATGTTATAAATAGTATGTATCAGTGGGGGATCCTTCCCCATTACTATTACGAATAGCAAATTTAGGAGGATATCATGCCAAACATTGAACTGTTAGAGAAATCACTTCCCGTCGCTCCTATCCGTATTGCTGCTCTGGCTGGATGCCAGGACATCGCAAAAGAGGTGGATGACCGACTGGTTCAGTTCCGTAAGGAACTTCTGGAGCGCAAAAAGGGAATGATTATTCCACAGGGATATTCCGAATCAACATTTCTCGTTGAGTGCGAATGCCCTCGTTTTGGAACAGGAGAAGGCAAGGGATATATCAAAGAATCTGTACGTGGTACAGACTTATACATTATGGTAGATGTCACAAACTACAGCCTGACATATACCGTTTGCGGACATGAGAACCATATGTCTCCGGATAATCACTATCAGGATCTTAAGAGAATCATCTCCGCCGCTACCGGAAAAGCACATCGTATCAACGTAATTATGCCTTTCTTATATGAAGGTCGTCAGCACCGCCGTACAAAGAGAGAGTCTCTGGACTGTGCATTGATGCTGAAAGAACTCAGCGATATGGGTGTTTCCAACATTATCACCTTTGATGCTCACGATCCTCGTGTGCAGAACTCCATTCCGCTGAGAGGATTTGACAACTTCTTCCCTACTTACCAGTTCCTTCAGACACTGGTAAAGAACATTCCGGACTTCCATGTAGACAACGATCATCTGATGATCATCAGTCCGGACGAAGGAGCAATGTCCAGAGCCGTATACTTCTCCAACATTCTCGGAGTTGATATGGGTATGTTCTACAAGCGCCGCGATTACTCTACCGTTGTAAACGGTAAGAACCCGATCGTTGCCCATGAGTTCCTGGGTGATTCCGTTGAGAATAAAGATGTTATCATCATCGATGACATGATCTCCTCCGGCGAGAGTATGTTGGATGTTGCGAAGCAGATCAAAGGCCGTGGAGCCAACCGTGTATTCATCTGCACCACTTACGGACTGTTCACCGACGGTCTCGAAAAATTCGATGAGTATTATGAGAAGGGATGGATCGACAAGGTTATTACTACCAACCTGAATTACAGAGATCCGGAGCTTCTGACACGTCCTTATTATGCAGAAGCAAATATGAGTAAGTACCTCGCAAGCATTATCGACATCATCAACCATGATGTCTCTGTCGAAAAAGTTCGTTCTTCTAATGAACGTATCATGAATCTTATGGATAAAATCAAATAAAATACGTAACTGTTTATTCACCACTTTACAGTTACTAAAAAACAGCTGCCGGTAATATGTTTTCCGCAAACACGGATACACATAATACTTGGCAGCTGTTTTGTATTCATCGAGAAGTTCTGCTTACTCATAACCAACCTTCCGTTTTTGTCCAGAATATTCAAGGGCGCAGCCCAAGAAAGGCACCCAGATTTCCCCTCTTCCCATGGGAGGCTCTGTGAGAAAATAAAAACTCCGGATTACAGCAGGTGCACAGACCCGGAAGAGAAATATGGCTTTCCAATACTCCCCCTTCCAAAAAAATCTGACGATTTGCTTCCCAGAGATTCAGCTGATATTTGCCATTGGGCTTTGCATACCAAAGTTTCTCCCACAGGAATTCTTCAAATACATTCCGGAATTCTTCAATCACATCCTCACTCACTTCATAACACTCCTGACAAATCGATGGGCCGATTGCAACTTGAAGGCTCTTCGGATCTGTTCCGAACTCTTCCTGCATCTTCTGCACGGTCTTCTTACCGATTTTCTGAACGGTTCCTCTCCATCCGGAATGGGCCAACCCAATGGCATGATTCACCGGGTCTACAAAGAACAGAGGCACACAGTCTGCATAATAGGTCACGAGAGTGATTCCTTTCCGATTTGTAATCAGACCGTCGATATCCTGATAGGTTCTCTCTTTCAGAATTCCCGCTCCTCTATCTTCCTCTGTAACTAGACGAATGTGATCTGTGTGGGTCTGGTGGGATGCCACCACTCCTTCCAGATCGAATCCCACTGCTTCAGCCATTCTCCGATAATTCTCCATGACCGCCGTCTCTTCATCTCCTCTGGAGAAGCTGAGATTCATGCCGGAATAAATCCCTTCACTCACCCCTCCGAGTCTTGTACTGAAGCCGTGGACAACTTCCGGAATATCCAGAAATTTATCATAGGCAAGATAGGTAACCCCTCTTTGTTCTATCACTTTCATTTGAGGATATTCCTCATGTTTCCACCGGATTTTCATTTGCTTCTCCCTTCTCTCAGCGTCATTTACGTTTCAAAGGCATTTTTCAGCCACTGAATCTGATCCCCGTCAATTCCAACTACATCGAATCTGCATGGCGTATCAAGAGAGCATCTCTTCGTGAGAAGATACCATTTCGCCACGTCTATGATCTTTTTCTGTTTCTTCGGATGTACCCCGGAGAAGGAATAGCCGCTGCCGCTTCCCTTCCGATACTTCACTTCCACAAATACAAAATAGCGGCCGTCCTTTGTAATCAGATCAATTTCACCCATCCTGCACCGGAAATTCCGTTCCAGAATGACAAGTCCTTTCTCCTGCAAATATTCAGCCGCTATCTGTTCATAAAATGTTCCTGTCTGTCTTCGATTAACTCTCATATTACACCTCCGGACAATATCTGTTTGCCGCGATCAGCAGACATTCCATCAGATTCTTGCAATCCGCTTTGCTCCTTGCAAGACACCGAATAGCTTCAGCCTTGATTATCTGGTTCACCCAAGCCATGGCGTTTTTTCCATGACTGTTTGTCCTTGGTATCATATTTGAGAATAAATCATCTCATGTTATTTCACAAAATTTCCAATAAAGGATCTTCTGTGAATCGGTGTCGGACCGTACTTCTTCAGTGCCTCAATATGCTCTGCAGATCCATACCCCTTATTTGAGGCAAATCCATATCCCGGAAGCACCTGATCATATTCTTCCATCAGGCGGTCTCTTGTCACCTTCGCTACAATACTAGCTGCTGCGATAGATACCGATTTTGCATCTCCTTTAATAATAGGCACCTGAGGAATGGTAACTCCGGGTATCGTAACTGCATCATTCAAAAGAAGGCTCGGCATCACGGATAACTGACCGATCGCTTCTCTCATAGCCTCGTATGTCGCCTGAAGAATATTGATCTCATCAATTCTCTGGGGAGAGACCGTTCCAATTCCCACTGCCACCGCTTCTCTCATAATGACCTCATACAGTTCCTCTCTCTTCTTGTGAGAGAGCTGTTTGGAATCATTCAGATATAGTATTTTGCAGTCCTTCGGTAAGATTACTGCGCAGGCTGTCACCGGTCCCGCAAGAGGCCCTCTTCCAACTTCATCAATTCCACAAAGATATCCCAGATGCTCATACTTTTTCTCATATTGTTTCATCTGTTCTGTGCGAAGACGTTCCTTCTCCAGTGCCGTCATTCGCTTGCGGCATGTTTCCACAAGCTTTCTCACACCGCTTCTCTCATCCGCTTCATAGCAGCGGAGAAAAGATTCATATTCTTCCGGAGATAGATGATCCAGTTCAGTCTTAATTTCACCGATTTTTTTCATAATTCTTCAGCCCACTCCACTGTAATTTTGCCGATTCTTCCGGATCGAAAATCTTCAAAAAGCACATTTGATGCTTTGGCGTAATCGATTTCCTCTCCTTTTTTGAGACATCCTCTTACTCTTCCAATGCTTTCCAGAATATGAAGAGCATCCTGCTCCTCCGAAATCTCATAACGGCCGGCGATGCGCCCCGGGTATTTCCGAATCAGCAAATCGATCAGTTTCAGTGCCAGTTCCTCTACATTCAGCACATCATCCTTAATCGCGCCTACATATGCCAGTCTGAGTCCTACTTCCTGATCTTCAAACTTCGGCCAGAGAATTCCCGGAGTATCCAGAAGTTCCACTTCCTTATTCAGTCGAATCCACTGTTTTCCTTTTGTTACACCCGGCTTATTTCCTGTTTTTGCACAGGCTTTCCCCGCAAAGGTATTAATAAAGGTAGACTTACCAACGTTCGGAATTCCTGCCACCATGGCTCTTACCGGGCGGTTCTTAATTCCTCTCTTCAGATCCCGGGCTTTTTTTTCGGCGCTTGCTTCACGAATAGCACTCTGCATTGCCTTCATATCCGGCTTCCTTCTGGAATCAGCTTTGACAACATAATATCCTTTTTCTTTAAAATAAGCCACCCAGGCCTCATTCTGTCTCTCATCTGCCAGATCGGCTTTATTCAGGAGGATGATACGAGCTTTATTTTTTCCAAGTTCATCAATGTCCGGATTACGGCTGGACAGAGGAACTCTTGCATCCACAAGCTCAATAATCAGATCAATCAATCCGATATCTTCCTGCATCTGTCTTCTGGCCTTGGTCATATGACCCGGATACCACTGTACGTTCATGTTTTAATTATCCTTTCAGAAAACCTCTCTTCTCCCCGGGAGATAAGACAAACCAAAGCTTGCCGATAATGTATTTCTTACGGATCAGCCCTACATCGCTGTATCGGCTGTCCTCGCTGTTGTTTCGGTTGTCTCCCAGTACAAAGTACTCCCCTGCCTGCAGGGAAACAGCTGTCTGGGCCGAACCCGGATTGGTAATTTCCGGATAACTCTCCTCAAGGTCTGTTCCATTAATCCGCACCTTTCCCTCCACAATCTGAATGGTCTCTCCGGGAAGGCCGATTACACGCTGTATATGCCAGGCGGCATCATCACTGAGACTCGTCTTAAAGACGATAATATCTCCCCTCTTCGGCTCTTGAAACTTGTATACCACTTTGTTGATGAAGAATCGATCTCCAACAGAAAGGGTCGGCTCCATAGCGCTCTCCTGCATTGTAACCGACTGGAACATTCCAATCGCAAACAAAGCCGCAAATGCCAGGGTAACAGCAAGTTCAAACAGCAATCTGAGAAAATTGCGAACTTTTTTATTGCTCTCAATCTTTTCTTTCACCTGTACAAGGGGATTCTGTTCTTTCCAATTCTTCTCTTCCATATAAAATCCTTAGTAAAAGAGGGACAATAGCAAATATGTTATTGTCCCTTCTCTCCAAACTTATGAAATTGATTATTCTGCGGCAGTCCGCAAACGGTAAATTATTTTACGCGCTCTTTAACCTTAGCAGCTTTACCTACACGATCTCTCAGGTAGTTCAGTTTTGCACGGCGAACTTTACCGTAACGAACAACCTCAACTTTTACTACGTGTGGGGAATGAAGCGGGAAAGTTTTCTCTACGCCAACACCGTTAGAAGTTTTTCTTACAGTGAAAGTAGCTCTGTTGCTTCCGCCCTGTTTCTTAAGTACAGTACCCTCGAAAATCTGGACACGCTCACGGTTACCCTCTTTGATGAGGTTGTGAACCTTGATGGTATCTCCTACACGGAACTCCGGTACTTCTGCTTTGAGCTGTTCAGCTTCAATGTTTTTGATAATCTCGTTCATGTTTGTTCTCCTTAATCATTAATTTGGATGTTCTTAATACCCATGACGGTAAAAGCGGACCATCTTTTTTACAACGCTAAGATTATACAATAGAACAAAATCGATTGCAAGCACTTTTTTACCAGCAAATCACTTCTGCACCATCTTCTGTCACGAGAACCTGAATCTCCCACTGAGCAGACGGAAGTCCGTCTTCTGTTCTTACGGTCCACTCATCCACCTCATCAGTATAAATCTCATCCGATCCCATATTCACCATAGGCTCGATGGTAAACATCATTCCCGGAACAAGAATCATTCCTGTGCCTGCAGGCTGTGTATAGCCAACCCACGGATCTTCATGAAACTCCAGACCGATTCCATGTCCGCCAATCTGTCTGACAACGGTGTATCCGTTCTGAATGGCATGCTCATGAACCGCATGACTCATATTGCCGATGGGTGTCCATGGCTTCACTTCTTTGAGACCGATTTCCACACACTCCTTTGTCACACGGACAAGTTTCTCTTTTTCTTCGCTTACATTTCCAATACAGAACATTCTGGAAGAATCCGAGAAATATCCCTGATAAATAGTAGAGACATCCACATTAACAATGTCTCCCTCCTTAAGAACGATATCTTCCGAAGGAATTCCGTGGCAGACAACTTCATCAATGGAAGTGCACACACTCTTCGGATAACCTTCATAATTCAAAGGAGCCGGAATGCCTCCGTGTTTCACGGTCTGTTCATGAACCCAGCGATCCACTTCCTCTGTAGTGACGCCCGGTCCAATATGTTCTGCAACATAATCCAGAACCGCGACATTAATTTTGCAGCTCTCCTTGATCTTTTCAATCTGCTCCGGAGTTTTGATCAGTTCTCTGTCCGGAACAAGATATCCCATGTTGCGGAAATTATCCAGCTTTCGATCGAAGGCCTCGTGACACTGTTTGTACTTTCTTCCACTCTTGCACCAGCAAGGGTCATTTCTGCCGATTTTCGTTGCCATTGTTCTGTCCTCTTTCTTTATTCCGATATTAATACATCCTCCGTCCGGGAACACTGCCCAAAACGGAGTATCTATCTGTATTTTGTTTTGCACCTGACGAACTACTCTGCCTTTTTGGATTCTTCGGCAGATGCCTCTGTGCTATTCTCAGCTGTCATAATATTGTTCAGTTCCTGAATCATCTCATCGTCTTTCAGCCGGAATTTTACTTCCACTCGACGGGATGCATCCTTATCCACGTTTCCGTTGGCATCCAGAATCGGATTCGCCATGGAATTACCATTTACTGTAAGATATTTCTGCAAATCTCCGATCTCTGCATCTGACAGATAGGTTCCCTGCATGTCCAGAAGATACTGGGCAACCGCAAGAGATCTCTGCTGAGACAGTGCCAGATTATATGCATAATCTCCATCGGTATCGGTGTACCCCACAATAATGATTTCCGCAAGATACTGCTGATATTTTTCCTGGAGAAGTACCTTACAGTATGTCGGAAGTACCTGATCCAGGGCTGCCTTACCTGCATCTGTCAGGTCCGCAGCATCATAATCAAATAAGACGCTTGCCTCAAGAATCATCGCGCCGGTCTGAGGGTCGATATCGACATTCACATCATTTCCGGCAAATTCATTTTTGAGAGATTCTACTACCTCCGCTTTGACACCGATGATGTTATCGATCTTCTGCTGCTGATCCGCAAGAAGCTGGGTTTTCTCATTCAGAGCGGTTTCCTGCTCCTTGAGCGTTGTCTGCTGTGCCGCGAGTGTTTTCTCCTGTTCTGAAAGCTGAGCTGCGAGAGCTGCGAGAAGTGATTTCTGCTCTTCCAGCTGCTCGTCCTGTGTTTTGATCTGTTCAATCTGATTCGCCAGCTGATCGTCTTTCTCATTCAGAGAATTCTGCTGTGCAAGAATCTCTGCTGTATACTGTTCCTGAAGAGCCAGTTTTTCGTCTCGTTCTTTTATGGTATCGTTGTAACTCTTCTGTGCCTGAAACAACGTCACACACATGATCAGGACAAACAGAAGCAGCACACCGGCCATCATATCAGAGTAAGAACGCCAGACGTTAAAACCGCCATCTTCTGATTTTTTTCTTTTTCGCATGCGCTCACCTCTTATTTCAGAAATCCGAATTTGCCCTTCTGTGCATTTCTGTTTGCTTCACGAAGATTTTTTGAGATTTCTTTCAGCACAGCCTGCTGGCTCTCGTACTGTTCCTCCATCATTCGCTGAATACTGTCAAGTGCTCTCTGCTGAGCAATGGAATCTTCTCTTCCACCTGTGAGATATGCATCCTTGGTTCCCACTGCAGAAATATCGTTCAGAAGACGCTGAACCTGCTCCATAGTACGATAAGATCTCTTCTGGTACTCTGCATATTCTTTCATCTTCACCTGGAAGTCTGCTGCGATTTTCTGGAAGGATTCCTGAGAATTTGTCACTCCCTTGCCTGCAGCCGTCACCGTCTGCATGCCCTCAGTAGCAGCTTCCACATAACGCTTCATCGTCTGGTTGCATGCAACCCAGAATTTCGCCGCTGACTGTTCCGCATCTTTCATGTACTGAACCACATGCTCATAATCCTGCTGCTGCTGTTTCTGAATCGCCGCATTCTCCTGCGTGATTTTTCCGGTCGTCTGAAGGAATCTTGTCTGAATATTGCCAAGCTGTGTCACCGTATCTCTCATCGCACGATCCTGCTTATCATAGCTTTCTGCAAGTTTGCGGCTGAGCGACTGATAAAGACCGGCTGTGTATTCCGTGTTCTGTTTCTGGGCAGCTGTCATATTGGCAAGTGCCTCATTGAAATCATCGAACTGCATCTTAAAGGATGCTTTCATCTCATCCAGGAATACCTCCAGAATCTCCTGAACAGCGTCTGTCTGCACTTTGGTCACAGAAGACACAAGCAGATCCAGAGAATTGTTCATCTTCTGGAACGTCGGTGTAATAACCTTCTCAAAGCTTCCGGCCATCTGAACAGAAAACTGCTCAGCCATCTGCTTCATAGCATCTGTCTGAATCTTCTGGCTTGCAATCAGAAGATTTCGGGACTCATTCTCCGCATTCGGCATAACATAGCTGTGAAAACGGTTCAGAAAGCTCTGAAGATTCTCTGCCATTCCCGAGTACTCACTCTTCATACCATAGGAATAGACAATCGAAAAAGCAATACCATAAATTGAGGTAAGGAACGCCACTTTGATTCCGTCAAGCAGGGACATCACGGAACTTGTAATTACCTCATAATTGTTCGGCTGAAAATTTTTAAGTCCCCATACAAGACCTACAAATGTTCCAAGAATACCGAGACTTGTGAAAATATCCGGAATCATTTCCAGCAGTCTTTTGTGAATGTGAAGATCCAGTTCCTCTTCATTGATATAATCTTCCACATCACCGATGCCTTCTTCTGTCTTGCTGATCGCATCTGTAAAATCTTCCAGTTTCTTGTCCAGATATTTGTTGTCAAACACCTGCTCAAGAACCTGCAGATCTTCCGCTTTCGCTTTGCCCGGAATTTTAAAAATCGAAGAGATCTCATCTGTCGCCCGTTTGAATGCTTCTGACAGATCGTCCATGCGGAACATTCCTCCGAACATTCCCGCAAGATACAGGGCAACCATAATACCCATAAAGACGAAATTGTAGAGCATAACACTGGGCTGATCTTTTCCTACAAACAATGTAATGACAATTGCTCCTGCTGTCACTGCGAGAAACAGCAGAAGGTTTAGAATTTTTTTACCCATAATACGCCTCCTGTTCACCCGAATACCCGGTCTTCATAGCAAAAAGATGCCTGTCCATCTACAACCTGCACATGACTCACACTACAATTCGGCGGAACGCTTCCATGCCAGAAATGTTCCGGATCTTTGTAAAGATTCTGAAGCAGTGCACGAGCCGCACAGCCGTGTGTAGATATCAAAATCGTTTTGTCCTGCAATGCAGGATCTGCAATCATCTCTTCCCAAAACTCCCTTGTCCTTTTCAGGACATCCGGAATGTTCTCTCCGTCCTTTGGACGCTCATAGTCCATAGGATGCAGGAAAAATCGTTCCATTCTTGGATCGATCAGATTTCCTTCCTCATCTTTGGCAATAATTCCTTCCAGTTCCCCAAAACAGATTTCCTGAATTCGATTGTCTTCAATCAAGGGGATCTTACGCTCTTCCAGTGCAAGAAGCGCTGTCTGCTTTGCACGGATCAGCGGACTGGTAAAGCAAAGATCAAAAGGTATCTCCCGCAGGGCTTTCCCTGTAGCCTTTGCAAGGGCAATTCCCTCTTCTGCCAGGGGAATGTCTGCCACTCCCTGTATCTTTTTCAGTTTGTTCCATTCTGTAATGCCATGTCGAAGGACATAAATATCCATCACTTTTCCTGAGACTCCTTTTCTTCCTGATGATCACTCTCCGCTTCCAGATATTCCCCGTAAATTTCCAGTGCTTCTTCCCGTTTCTTTGCGAGTTTCTTTTTCTCGGAAAGTGTCTTTTTTTTCTGACGTTCCTGTTCTTTGATTCTTCGTTTGTTTTCCTTTTCCTCCGTCCGGACGGCCTTACGTTTGCGAAGTATCGCCGCAATTTTCCGGAATTCCTTTTCAAAATAAATGTTGACCTCTGCGCCAAACAGCATCAGATTCATCATAATGTACAGCCAGAGCATGGCAATCATCAAAGTTGCCATATTTCCATACATACTGGTGAAGCCCGGAAAAATCTCCAGATAATAGGAAAAACCATAGGAGAAAGTCATCCATGCAACGGCCGTAATCAATGCCCCCGGAACCTGACTTCGGAAGGTCGCCTTTCGGTTGGGAAGCACTCGAAAAAGCAAAATAAACACAAGAAACAAACTCAAAAAAGTAACCAGTTTTCTCTCCACAATCACATTGTTCAAATATGTGTTGAAAAATGAGGAATACTCCATCGCCAGTTTATGCAGCTTTTCGCCAAGTACTGCCAGGGTCAAAGTCATAATCAAAGCGAT
>JAUNAE010000410.1:1793-3463 GCA_030527765.1 Eubacteriales bacterium | reverse complement strand
GGTTCGTCATTCGGGGTGCCTATATCGTCAATAATATCGTCATCCAGATCCTGTCCACCCGGATCCGGAAGCGGATTATCCGCATCATCAGGAATTGGCTCCCAATTGATCGAAGTTTCCGGTACATCCTGCTTTGCCAGATATATACGTACAGGGTCTGCGATAATCTTGTATTCCACATCCCCTTCTCCGAAATATTCTGCCCACGCAATATTGTCAATGTAGTCGTACATCACGGATTTGTCATTTACCAGAAACTCATAGAACCAGGTGTACTCTGTTCCTGTCTCAACTGTTTCTTTGATATCCAGCATTGTTCTTCCCTCATAATCGAGGTCATCAAAGACAGTGACATTCTGATAATCTTTGCCTGTGTTATTCTTCAGAGTTATCTGATAGCGAACCGTTTCTCCCTTCATGTAATAAGATCCATTTTCCGGGGAACTGATCTCTTCTTTTGTGATGGTCATGGAATTTTCTGCAGGAACCTCACTTCCTGTCAGAGATACGATGGTCCTGGAATTTACGATCTGAGAGGTATCTTCTCCCGCATAGCGGAAGCCTGCGGATGCTCGATTCTCAACTTGTCCAACAGCCACATCCTCTGCTTTGACCGTGTATGTATAGAAAGCATTGCAGGATCCATGAGATGGAATACTCGGATAGATATCTACAATTGCATCTTCATTATTACCTTTCAGTGGATCACTGATTTCAATTCCCGTAAGTTCCTTATCACTGTAGTTAATAAGATTTAAAAGATACTGAATCTGCTCTCCTTCTACGTAGAACACTCCATTTGCCGGTTTGCTGATACAGTACTTCAAAAGAACAACGTCTCTCTGTTCCTCAAATATATCCGTATCCTCCACCGGTTCACTCATGTCATCTAAGATTTCTACGCCGCCTTCTTCATTCTGACCGGTATAAAGTATCAGAATATTGGAATAGAGTGGAAGAATGTCGTTTCCTTCCGCATCTGCACTGCAGGAACCTGTAATCTGATTATCTACAGATCCATTCTCGACATCTTCCTTTGTAATCGTATAAGTAATACCTGTTGTTTCAAGAGGCTCTCCAGCTGCCAGCTCTCCATCCTGCAGAACCGGTTTTTCCAGATCGTCTTCTGTTGCCGTACTGTAAAGATTCAGATGATAAATGGTGTCTCCTGTAGAATTGATGGTTGTCGCAGTAAACTGTACAGTTTCACCTTCCACATAATAAGTTCCATTTGCAGGATCTTCCGCTCTCAGAAGAACTTCTACCGTCCCGGATGTCTCATCATCTGTATTCTGGTCCACAATCGTAAGTTCTCCTCCCGCAGGAAGAATGAGCATATTGGATCGAACGAAAATATACGTTCCATCGTTCGAAACGTCTGCCGCAATCCCCGGAAGAATCGGACAAAGGGCAACTCCATGAAGTGTCAAAGACCCTGCTTCTATATCCTCTGCGGTTACAGTGATCTGTCCCTCATAGGATCCTGTTCCCTGAGATGCAATATACCCGGTAGAACCTGTTGTATAACCGGCTACATCATTCACTTCCTGCAATGTTCTGGACGCAGGCATGATGATACAATTGTCATAGTCCAGTGTTCCATTATTTGTCACTTCAAGACGATAAGTGACTTCTTCTCCAACTACATAATATTCCCCGTTTGCAGGAGC
>JAUNAE010000410.1:0-1783 GCA_030527765.1 Eubacteriales bacterium | reverse complement strand
GCACTCAGAACAAGCGTCGGCGGCATCAGCGAAGGAATGGTGTCTACGGTCAGATTTCCTGTCAAAAGATCAATCAGCCCCGGATATCCTACTCCATCCGGATCCATTCCGTTGGCATCTTCCGCCTGCATAATTGCGTTTGATGTATTTCCTCCAAAAATGCCATCTGCGTATCCACAGTCAAATCCTGCTCCATTCAACGCATTCTGGAGATTCGCTACCTGTTCACCATTATCTCCTGAAAAAACAGTGCCCTCAGGATAAACAGTCCGGTATTCGATTTTTCCGCACACTTTGCACACTCTCTCTTCCAGACCTTTTGAGAGAGGTGTCGGCTTAAGAATCAGTTCCCATTCGCCAAAACTGTGCTCCGCATACTCAAGTTCATACTCTTCTTCCACACCGCATCGACCACAGATTCTCTTTCCGATTCCTTTTTTCATACAGGTGCTTTCACTGATCACTGTAGTCTCACCCCAGTTGTGGCCCAGAGGATCGATGGTTCGGTTAACTGCATCTCCACATCTGGTACAGGTACTTTTCTCAGATCCTGCTCCTGTACAGGTTGCGGGGTTCACTGTTGTCCAGTCTCCATAGTTATGACCCAGGGCTGAGATGGTTTGTGTCTGAGTTTCACCACATCTGACACAGGTACTTTTCTCTGTTCCGGAGTTTGTACAAGTTGCTTCACTCACTGTCGTCCAGCTTCCAAAATTATGGCCAAGAGCCGGAACTGTACGCGTCTGACTCACAGAGCAACGGGTACAGGTACTTCTCTCAGTTCCGGAACTTGTACAGGTTGCCTGTACTTCTGTTGTCCAGCCGCCATAGTTATGACCCAGGGCCGGAACTGCCCTGCTGTCCTGATATCCGCATCGGCCGCAGGTATTATACTGAATTCCGGCATCGACACAAGAAGGTTCCACTTCTGTAACCCAGCCATTCCAACTGTGACCCAGGGCTGCAACAGATTCTCTCTGTTCCTGCTGACAATTGGTACAATACCGAACTCGCGTTGTTCCCTGCGTACAAGACGCAGATCCTTCATAGTACCACTCACCGTAGTTGTGGCCTGTTGCCGGCATATCAGAATAACTGTAGAATCCACAATTGCCGCAATTGCCGGTTTCCGCGTAACCTTCGGTGGTACAAGTTGGTTCCTGAATTACTTCGACATAATAATAAAAATTATACGTTCCACAATTCGGGCAGTATTCTCCCGTCGCCGCCAAAACACTCATCGGAAGATTCGAGACAACAAACAACAGAATCAAAAGAAATGCAAAACTTTTTTTGAAGTATTTTCGAAATCCCTTCATCATACTCCTCCTTTCTTGAACATACATGACCTCTTGTAGCTACCTTTCAAAGTACAACATCATCGTATCAAAATAGTTCATCTCAAAACCACTCTCCGTCCAGACTGCAATGAGCTCTAACCCACTGTAATCAATGACGAAGGCTTTTCTCTTTCCCTCTGCAAACAGTTCCACATCGCTCTTGTTATCAGGATTCTGAACTCCTTCTGAATTCGTAATCCTGCCACTTGAATCCACTTCCAGAATTCTTTCCACCCAGGTATTTTGTGATGAAATACCTGACAGGAGTAAATCTACCGTGCCATTTCCATGGAATGTCATGGAATACTGAGATCCAAGTTCTGCAACTCCCAGGTTTACGCCGCCGTCCATCCCGCCGGTACACGGAAACGTAACTTCCATCCGTTCCTCCGAAGACATCACCGGAATCGGGGTTGGGGTCGGGCTCGGAGTCGGTGTCGGTG
>JAUNAE010000409.1 GCA_030527765.1 Eubacteriales bacterium | reverse complement strand
TAAATAGGTGCGTCTCCCGCCCGGCTTACCAGCTCTCTCGCTTCTCCGCAAAGCTGCTCTTCTGTCATCAAAAAGGAAATCGGCCGGCATCCGGCATCTAAGGCACGCTCAATCACCTTCGGACTTTCCCCCAGGAAAACTCCCCCTTTTGGGGCGTAGAGGTTTCTGAGCTGCGCTTCATTCATCCGGGCATAGACATCCAGCTCCGGTGCATTAAAATCTTCAATCCTGATAATACGATTCTGTACAATGCTCATTTTTTTCGATATTCTCTCAAGGTGTCCACAAGATCCGGAATGGTAGTCTCAAAATCCACGCCATACCATGGCTCCGCCGGATTCTCACTGGTCACGTCGATGGTGTGGGCTGTGTAATCTGCAGCAATCTTTAAGGAATCCTGCCAGGACAGATTGTTCATCAGTGCCCCCACAGTAACACTGGAAAAAATATCTCCGGTGCCATGGTAGGAATACGGAATTCGATCATTCTGATACTGGAAATACTCTCCCTTCACAGTATCATATCCCATGACGCCTGTTTTTCCCTTGGAAAGGGAAACTCCTGTAAGTGCTACAACCTTTGCCCCCAGAGCAGCCAGCTTCTGTAACAGATCTTTGATATAGGCTTCGTCATACTCCTCACGATACTCTGTATCGGTCATAAAACATGCCTCTGTAATATTCGGCACAATAACATCTCCGACGGCACACAGTGTCGCATTCTTTTTTGCATAGGATTCATCAAATGCCGCATACAGCTTGCCGTTGTCTCCCATGGCCGGATCAATAAATACCAGCGTATCCTCTGTGCGAAAAGCGGAGATCAGATTTTTGACTTTGTCAATCTCCGCTTCTGTTCCGAGGTATCCGGTATAAATTGCATCAAACTTTATATTTTCTTTCTGCCAGTGCTTCTGGATCGGCTCAATCTGATCTTCCAGATCTTTTACCGTAAATCCTTTGAACATCGTGTGAGTAGAAAGCACCGCAGTCGGAAGAATCACCGCCTCAACTCCCATAGCTGAAATCAAAGGCAGGGCAACGGTCAGGGAACATTTTCCCAGACAGGATATATCTTGTATTGTCAAAACTCTCTTCATAAGTCAGTCATCATCCTTTCAAGTCAATCTAATCTATAGTAATTGGATATGACTTATTATATTCAGATTTGACACTCAAATAAATCTCCAATTCCAACAAAAAATCAAGGGACAGTTGCTTCGCAGCTGCCGAACTCGCGCGCGAATCTTCTTACGAGATTCGCGATTTATCTCGGCTTCTTTTCTTTTATTTTTCCTGATCGATATGCAGCAAGCAGCTGCATCAGTTCTGCAATTCGTTCTTTTAGTGCAGCTCCATTGTCCGTGTCGCCGACCAGACGGCGGGTTGGAGTATAGCGAACAGCAACCTGACTGGACATAATATCCCTTTCGCTGGTCACTGCATCTTCTGCTGATGTAAAAGGTTCATGAGCGGTCAACAGTAAGCCATAGGAATTATAGATCAGCGTATATCCCGCAATTCCGGTTACCTTTTGATACGCTTTCGAAAATCCTCCGTCAATGACGATTACTTTTCCACCGCATTTGACCGGATTTTCCCCTTCCAGCTGATGAACCGGTACATGTCCGTTGATAATATGGCTCTCAGCAGAAACAAGACCAAATTCTGCCAGCATCCGATCAACCACTTCTTCATCTTCCAGCAAACGATAGTAGGCATTCTTTTTTTCCTTGTGAGTCTCCGGATCTTCAATAAAATATCCTTCAAAGGTCGCCATCTTATCCTTGCCGAACAATGGAGAATTGGGTCCTGCCCAGATATACCACATCAAATCCATACTGGTTCTGCGTTCCTCCACGTCCACTGCGTAGAACGCTTTTCGTACATGTGCTTCCAGAACATCGTACAGATCTTTTCCACGATAAGTTCCTTCACATATCTGAACGTCCTTGAATGTTCCATCCTCATTCAGCGGTATGCTTCCATGAAACAGAAGATTTCCATTGTAAGTTTTATAAAGTCCGCCCTTGTCCAGCAGTAGTTTCACATGCTTCTGGAGTTTCTCGCAGTTACGAAAAGCGGAACTCAGCCTCTCCATAACATCTGCCTCTTCCTGGGTAAGCATATAAGGATTTTCCCAGTCAATTGTTGGAAAACAGTTATCACGAAGAGGATATTCTTTGCCATTCGGAAGTGTAATCGTTCCTTTTTCCGGATCAATCTGTTCCAGAAGGAGACGGGAATCCATCAAAAACTCCGGATGCGCTTTGATGATCTGTCCTTCAAGCTTAAACTGAATCATAGAAATTGCTTTGTGCATTTTTCTGCTCAGTTCCTGCTCCAAAGACGGAAACGCTGCCTGATTTCCTTTGATTCCAAAAATACTGCAAGGATCCTCCTGGTAGACTTTCATTGCAAATGTTGCAAGAGGCATCATGTTAATTCCATAGCCATCCTCCAGAATATCCAGGTTTCCATAGCGAAGACTGTTTCGAATGACTGTTGCGATACAGGCAAGCTGCCCTGCTGCCGCTCCCATCCATACGACATCATGGTTTCCCCACTGGATATCCAGGGAATGATATTCCAGAAGTTTATCCATAATAAAATGCGGTGCAGGCCCTCTGTCATAAATATCTCCAAGAATATGCAGATGATCTACAACGAGGCGCTGAATCAATTCAGCCAGCGCAATGATAAAATTTTCCGCCCGGCCAATCTCTATAATCGTGTTTACAATTGCATCATAATAAGCACCTTTGTCCAAAACCTCCGCTTTCTCTGTGATCAGTTCTTCGATCACATAGGAATACTCCGCCGGAAGTGCTTTACGTACTTTGGATCTTGTATATTTCGAAGCCGTTGTCTTGCAGACTTCAATCAATCGGTACAAAGTAATCTTGTACCAGTTTTCCATATCCTCTTCCTGCTTCTTCACAACTTCAATTCTTTTTCGAGGATAATATATCAGCGTTGCAAGCGACCGCTTATCTCCATTGCTCAGCGTATGCCCAAATACATCATCAATCTTTTTTCGCACCGCGCCGGACCCATTTCTCAGCACATGGGAAAAAGCTTCATATTCGCCGTGAATGTCCGATAAAAAATGCTCCGTTCCTTTCGGCAAATTCAAAATCGACTGCAGATTAATAATTTCTGTAGAAGCGGCTCCTATGGACGGATATAATTCAGCCAGCCGTTCCAGATAACGCAAGGATTCTTCTCTCATACTCTTTTCCTTTCCCCAAATTGCTTCACCACTCAATCCTACCCTGTAGGCGTATTTGCTCATAATTCTCTGCTGATAGAAGTCAATCGGATTCTTGCAATCCGCTTTGCTCCTTGCAAGACCGAATAGCTGTGATGTATCTTCATCTCAGTCGGGGAGACCCCCATCTTCTATAAGTGGGGGATAACAAATTAGTCTCAGTGGAGGTCTAAATCCCCGACTGAGATGAGCCTC
>JAUNAE010000408.1 GCA_030527765.1 Eubacteriales bacterium | reverse complement strand
GCTGCTAAAACATACAGTGTCTATTCACTTCCGACCACACTGTTTATTGATGCGGATGGATATGCAGTTGCTCAGGCAACAGGTGCGATTGATCATGCAACATTACAAAAAGGCATTGAGATGATAACGAGTAAAGAAGAAAAGTAATTTGTGATAACATCACGGAAAGACATATTTGAATCATATAAAATAAAAGAAATAAGAAGGACGGAAAAATCGTTAATCAGACTACAGGTACCCGTCCTGAATCACAGATTCTGGCAATGTTATAAAGGAGGTAAAGAGATGGGATTTTTTGATTTTTTTCGCAACCCAGATATCAATGAGGGAGTAGCTGAATGGAGCAACACTCCTGGCGCGGTTTTAGTGGATGTTCGCACCCAGCAGGAATACCAGGAGGGACATATTCCCGGAAGTAAAAATGTGCCATTACCAATGATAAGCAAGATATCGGATGTTGTTCGGGATAAAGATACTCCTTTATATGTTCATTGTCTCAGTGGGGCACGCAGTCGTCAGGCTGTAGCTTATCTTGGACAGATGGGATATACAAACATAAAGAATATTGGCGGTATCTCCGCTTATCATGGAAAGGTGGAAAAATAAAATGAGAGTAATCATTGTTGGAGGTGTTGCTGGCGGCGCTACTGCAGCTGCAAGAATACGTCGCTTGGATGAACAAGCAGAGGTTATCGTTTACGAACGCTCTGGCTACATATCGTATGCGAATTGTGGTTTGCCATATTATATTGGAGGAATCATAGAAGATCCGGAGGAACTGACATTACAGACCCCGGAAAGTTTTTGGAAACGTTTTAGGGTGGACATGAAGATACACCATGAAGTCATTGCCATTTACCCTGAAAAGAAAACAGTTTCTGTTCGTAATCTGGAAACAAAAGAAGTATTTGAGGATAGTTATGATAAACTGATTCTCTCTCCTGGAGCGAAACCGACTCAGCCAAGGCTTCCGGGTGTGGGAATGGATAAGTTGTTTACCTTGCGTACTGTGGAAGATACCTTCCGAATAAAAGATTATGTGACCAAACACAATCCTAAGTCTGTTGTTTTGGCGGGTGGTGGATTTATCAGCTTAGAGGTGGCGGAAAACCTGCGAGAGCTGGGGATGGAAGTGACTATCGTTCAGAGACCAAAGCAGCTGATGAATCCTTTCGATGCGGATATGGCAGCATTCATTCATAGTGAAATGCGTAAACATGGAGTGAGATTAGCTCTTGGATATACGGTGGAAGGCTTTGAAGAAAAGGATGATGGAGTGGATGTGCTCTTAAAAGATAATGATCCGCTTCATGCAGATATGGTCGTTCTTGCCATTGGTGTTACACCGGAAAGTGATCTGGCAAAGAATGCAGGATTGTCTCTGGGTATGAAAGGAAGTATTCTGGTAAATGATCGGATGGAGACCTCTGCTCCTGACGTTTATGCCGTAGGAGATGCAGTACAGGTGAAACATTTTGTTACGGGCGAAGATGCAGTCATTTCTTTGGCAGGACCTGCCAACAAACAGGGACGCATTGCCGCTGACAATATCTGCGGTGGGGACAGTCGTTATCAAGGGTCTCAGGGCAGTTCAGTGATCAAGGTGTTTGACATGACAGCAGCAGCCACTGGTATTAACGAAGGTGCCGCAAACAAATCAGGGATTGCATATGATAAGGTCATCCTTTCTCCGATGAGTCATGCTGGTTATTATCCAGGCGGTCAAATGATGACTATGAAAGTGCTCTTTGAAAAGGAAACTTATCGTATTTTGGGTGCTCAGATTGTAGGATATGAAGGAGTAGATAAGCGAATTGATGTACTGGCAACTGCAATCAGAGCAGGAGTTGCAGGCACTGATTTAAAAGATTTGGATCTGGCTTACGCACCTCCATATTCGTCAGCGAAAGACCCTGTAAATATGGCAGGCTTTATGATTGAAAATATCAAGAATGGTGTTGTTAAGCAATGGTACTATGAAGATACTGAGAGGCTGCGGAAAGACGAAAATATCACTCGCCTTGATACCCGTACCCCGATGGAATACAGTCGCGGTCATGTAGACGGATTTATCAACATTCCAGTAGACGAGTTACGTGAACGCATCGGTGAACTGGATCAGAGTAAACCAGTGTATGTCATCTGCCAAAGCGGACTAAGAAGCTATATTGCAACACGTATTCTTATTGGTAATGGCTTTGATGCGTATAACTTCGCAGGTGGTTTCCGTTTCTATGATGCAGTGCATAACGATAAGGCATTAAATAATAAGTCCACTTCTTGCGGAATGGATAGCTGAAAAAAAGCGTTGAGAATAAAAATCATTCTCAACGCTTTTTTTTGATTTATGCGTTGCAATCTGCAGGTTTTTCCGATTCATAGCCATACATCGCATCTGAGATAATCTTCGTTATTTTATCGTGACAACCGCCACATCCTGTAGAACAATGAGTGATTTTTTGGACATCTTCAAACGCTGCCGTTACATCATCAAACTGTTTCATATCATGAAGAACATCTATAATGTCATTATAGCTGACTTGTTTGCAGTTGCATACTACAAAATTTTCGGTCATTTACATTCACCTCCTTAAATTATTTTAATAAACGGAAATCCGTTATGCTCAATAGTTAATACTCATCTGCAAGAGTTTATCTTGATCAATAATTTCGATTGTGCCTCTTGAAAGTTTAACAAGTCCTTCATTGGCAAAATATTTTAGCATTCGTGTTACAACCTCACGAGGATTCCCCATATGATTACCAATTTCTTCGTGTGTGATTTTCAAAATATTTGTGCCCTCAATATTCGTTTCATTCAAAAGAAAATCTGCAAGTCTATGGTCAAAGGATTTCCACATGATTTGGTCAATGAGCCACATTACATCAGAAAAGCGGCTTGACATAATCTCATTTGTGTAGTTAGCAAGCGGTGCGGAGTTTTCCATAATCTTGCGGTATGCTTCTGAGGGAATCAAAATAGCATTTGTATCCTTTTCTGCCGATATGGTAAGGTCAAATTGAATACTTCTCATCATACATGAAGCTGAGAATAAACATATATCACGTTCAAAAAGACGGTACATAGTGATTTCTCTACCCTCCTCGGATACAGTGTAGGCGCGAAGTTGCCCAGATGTTACAAGGATTAGTCCCATGCAGTCGCCACCTGTGTGAATCAAATCACCTTTGTGAAAATGTCGCTCCAAGGCACTTGACGTAAGTGCTTGTTGTTCGTTCTTATTTAATTTATCCCATATTGGAAAATAAGATGAAATATTCATACTATATACCTCCAAGAAACTAAGATATTATACCATATCTTTTCGAGCTATATCAATCATTTTGTTTATACCATTTTGCTGTTTTTTAATATTGTCGTAGAAAAATAAAAAGATGTGGCATAATTCACATTGCTTCACAGTTGCCAGACGTTTTATTTAAGGCGGTGGCAAAATCTTCACGGCTTATGGCAGAGGATTTGATAAGAGAGGCA
>JAUNAE010000407.1 GCA_030527765.1 Eubacteriales bacterium | reverse complement strand
AAATCCAACTTAGAAACAACGATTTTTTTGTCTTAATTTATGGGTTCATTATAGGTCTACCGGAAAGGGGAGCCTGTAACGGATAAGTTCACTACAGTATTCAATACATTGTCTACATATAATGCATCTGTGTTTGTTTTGATTGATTCAGATGGAAAGAATACAGACTTTTATCTTGGGGTTAGAAATAATGAACCGGAAAATTCTCCGAAGAAACGTTCAACCGTAACACTAGGAGATACGTTGAAACAGACATTAATTGGACACTTTCCCGGTGTAAAAATTGAAAATGAAGGAAGAAAGAAGATCGCAGAACTTTCACAGAAAATCGAAGATTTGAATAATGTGGCTTCTGTCAGTGTTGTCGGAAACAGTAAATCTGATAAAGATGTATCCAATGAGCAATTCGTGCAGGGACTGGAGAAGCTCTCACTGGCAATGAGTGGTCGCCCTTACACTGGGATTATTATAGCAGATAATCAGTCCGCTCAGGATGTACAAATGCTTCGAAAAAATTATCAGGAGCTCTATACAAAACTGTCTCCGCTGCAGAGAGTGCAGATTTCTGAATCTACTACAGAATCTTCATCAAGAAGTAAATCTTTTACAGAAATGTCGGGAAAACAGAAAGCCGCAATGCTGAGTTCATCTGTTCTGTCACTTGCCGGAACAGTAGCAGGAGCTGTAGCAGGAAGCATAGCAGAAGTAGGAGCACCGGTAGGAGCAATGTTAGGAGGGCAGGTGACTGGGCAGTTAAACGGTTTTATTTCAGCGCTTGCTCCCTCAGAACAAATAACTTCCGGTACCAGCCGGTCTGAAAGCTCCACCATAGAGAATAAAACTGTCACAGATATGATGGCTCTTTTAGATGAGCTTCTTAAGAAGACTAATGAATATGACAGTTATGGAATGTGGCATGTTGCCGGATATTTTGTGTCTGATGATATGTCAGCAGCTGAAATAGCCGCAAGCAATTATCGTTCTCTGATGAATGGTGAAAATTCCGGAAGAGAGGTTTCTGCCATCAATTCCTGGAGAAGTAATGATCTGGAAATCATGGGAGATTTTCGGGATCTTACAACCTATCTGTCAAGGTATGTACATCCGAAATTTGAATATCGACCGGATGTCCTTGTGAATGCGGCGACATCTGTAACAGGAAAAGAACTTGGCCTGCATCTTGGATTGCCTCGAGCAACGGTACCGGGGCTACCTGTCATCGAACATGCAGAATTTGGAAAAGAGGTTCATACATATCAGCTCTTTCCGGCTCATGAGAGCGTTAGACCGGAGGACCGTATGACCTTGGGAAGGGTGTTTGATTTGGGTCAAATTACGGATAAGCCGGTAGAGTTGAACAATAAGAGTCTGAATATGCATACGTTTATTACCGGATCTACCGGAGCAGGTAAGAGTAATGCGGTATATCAGATGCTTGCGGAACTTCGACAGGATAATATTCCGTTTCTGGTTGTAGAACCGGCAAAAGGTGAATATAAGGACGCTTTTGGTCATTTACCCGATGTGAGAGTATTTTCCACGAATCCGAATATAGCGGAACTGATTAATATCAACCCTTTCAAATTTCCGGAGTCAATTCATGTGTTGGAGCATGTAGATGGATTGGTGGAAATCTTCAGTGTCTGCTGGCCGATGTATGATGCAATGCCTGCTTTTTTCAAGGATGCTATATTGAAATCCTATGAATCCATTGGCTGGGATCTGGGATCCTCAACATTTGACGGGGATGATATTGAATATCCTGATTTTGAGGTTCTGGCGGAACAGCTGGATGAGCTGATCGGGAATTCAGACTATGCCTCCGATATTAAATCCAATTATAGAGGTGCACTGCTGACTAGAGTAAAATCTCTGACGGTAGGCTTAAATAAATATATCTTCACAACAGCGCAGACACCATATCGACAGCTGTTTGATGAGAATTGTGTGCTTGATATTAGCAGGGTTAAATCATCTGAAACCAAAGCTTTGATTATGGGACTTATGGTTTATATTCTGAACGAATATCGTGTTGATCAGAAGACAGAAAACAATAAGGGATTGCGTCACGTTACAGTTTTAGAAGAAGCTCACAACCTTTTGAAGAATACCAATGGAACATCATCCGAATTGATTGGAAAATCTGTAGAGATGCTTACCAACACTATTGCGGAGATTAGAACTTATGGAGAAGGATTTATCATTGTCGATCAGTCACCCTCTTCCGTGGATATTGCTGCGATTAAGAATACAAATACTAAAATCGTATTACGTACACCGGAAGCGAATGATAGAGAAGCGGTCGGAAGATCCATGGGATTAACTTCAGATCAGGTAGAGGAGATTGCAAAGCTGCCGAGTGGTGTTGCAGTCGTATATCAGAACAACTGGATCAGTCCGGTTCTGACAATGATAAATAAGGCGGATGTAAAAGAAATCCCTTATCAGAATGAGAATCCTGTTGCCATTAAGAGTCTCAGACAATCACGTACTGATATTATCAAAGCTATCATGGAACCATGGTTGCCTGGAGATATAATAGATTTTTCTGAACTTGCAAGAGGATTAAACAGTTTGGAAGTATCACGTGAGAATAGAAAACTTTTGTCTGTTTTACTCTATACTTATAAAAATCATAATGGACATATCATCTGGAATGAGAATTCCCTTCAGCTTTTGAGAAACCTTCTGTTTGATATTTTAGGGATTTCACAAGGCGCATATCAAGAGACAATCCGCTTAGATAATCCTGATATGTTAAGAAAACTAGTATTTTCAAAGACAAGTGGTATGTCAGTAGAGCAAGTAGATGAAATCTGTCATATACTGACTTTGGAGGTATAGTTATGGGGTTGGAATTTAGTAAATTTGATATTGCCTTAGATCAAGTTCAGGAAATAGCAGAGACTGCACAAGAGAAAACCAGTACATTTCATGAGAATTATATATCAAAAATAGTACCTGAATTCGGTAAATACGGTGACGCTGCAAAATTTGCAGCGGAAATGGTTCCGGGAGTTGAAGAATACAATGCAGTAAAAGATGGAGACTGGCAAGCTTTTGCGATTGCAGCGGGGATTGATGTTGCAGCGATTGCAGTAGGTGCATTTACTGCTGGGGCAGGATATGGAGCAGTAAAAGGTGGATCCACAGCAGCAAAAGCAGGAGTAAAAGTTGCGGTAAAAGAAGTGGCTGAAGCTGGCGCAAAAAAAGCAGTGAAAGAAGTGGCAGAGGCCGGAGCTGAGAAAGCTGTAAAGGAAGCTGCCGAAGTCGCTGTAAAAAAAGGTTCAAAAGAAATAGTGGAAGCTAGTGCCAAAAAGGCGGTAAAAGAAGTGGCTGAAGATGGTGCCAAAAAGGCTTCGAAGGAAGTCTTGGAAAAAGGTGTTGAAAAGGCGGCTAAGGAAGCGCTAGAAGCCGGGACAGAGAAGGCGATGAAGGAAGTAGCAGAAGCAGGAGCGGAGAAGGCAACTATAGAAGTAGCTGAGGCGGGAACGGAAAAGTC
>JAUNAE010000406.1 GCA_030527765.1 Eubacteriales bacterium | reverse complement strand
GGGACGGTGCAAATGGCCCGGGGAGCGCCCATTGGTTCGAAATATTGAGCCTTTGGGCGCTCCCCGTGCCATTAGCACCGTCCCCGTATACATGTATGCAACTCATTCCGTTTGGTTATAAATTATAGCATATATTCATTTCACAAACAATGATAAGGAATATATAATGAAAATGTAGCAAGAAACATTACAACACATGAAAAACGGAGGAAATTACAATGGGACTTAACAAATTAGCTGGATGGAACAATCAGGAGACAAAAGCTGCTTCTGCATGCGGAACCGCTTGTGGAGCAGGCGACAAACCGGCAGAGACACCGGCAGCATGCGGAACTGCTTGTGGAGCAGGCGACAACCAGTAACAGCGGATTACGAATATCTGCTTTACCGAGGGCGGCTTTCCCCGGAGAAAAGAGTTCTCCGGGGAGGGCATTTCACCTCAGTCGGGGAGACCCCCATCTTCTATAAGTGGGGGATAACAAATTAGTCTCAGTGGGGGTCTAAATCCCCGACTGAGATGAGCCTCCGGCGGATCGCAGAGTTCGGCAGAGAACGTCGGTGTATTTCCCTATTTGCTTGAGGAGCAAGTCAAACAGATAGGGAAATACATCATATAACAGAATCAAGTAAAAAGAGGAAGCGGATTGTGAGAATCCGATTGACCGATAGGCTTAAAAATAATGGAGGTAGGGACGATGAAGTCATATTTTTCTTTTCAGTGGCATATTACAGACGATTGTGATCAGAGATGCAAACATTGTTATATTTTTGCGGAAAATAACTGTAAGAAACTGGATTCTATGGAATGGGATCAGATGCTTGAGGTTGTAAAGAACTGTGAGGATTTCTGTGAGACTTATAATAGACTTCCTTATTTTTACATTACAGGCGGCGATCCAATTCTTCATCCGCACTTTTGGGATTTGATGGAACTTATGAAAGAAAAAGGATATCCATTTACACTTATGGGAAATCCGTTCCATTTAACAGCGGATGTCTGTAAGAGATTAAAAGAATATGGATGTCAGAAATATCAGATGTCCATCGATGGATTGGAAGAGACTCATGACTGGTTCCGAAAGCCGGGCTCCTTTCAGACAACACTTGAGAAGGTGAAATTGATCAATGAGGCCGGAATCAGATCAGTGATCATGACGACTGTTTCCGGAAAAAATATTCATGAAGTACCGGGAATTATTGATGCGGTAGTTGAAGCAGGCGTCAATGTCTACGCATTTTCCAGATATTGTCCGACAAGCCAGGAAAAGGCCGATGCGGGAAATGAAAACTATATGTCACCGGAACAGTACAGAAATCTGCTTGCGGTTTGTGATAAGAAATTCGAAGAGTACAAAGCTGCTGGATGTCAGACTTATTTCAACAAAAAAGATCATCTGTGGACGTTATACGAGTACGAAAAGGGCACATTTAAGATCCCTGAAAATGCTGACCCGAATATGATCTATGGTGGCTGTAATTGTGGAAACTGCCATATGACCATTACACCGAAAGGTGAGGTGTTTGCCTGCAGACGAGTTCAGAACAGCCTGGTGGCAAATGTATACGAGGAACGTCTGGCAGATGTCTGGGTGAATCAGATGGAAGATTACAGACAGTTTGATAAATTTAAAAAGTGCTCAAAATGTGAGCTGAAGGCATGGTGCAGAGGATGTCCTGCAGTTGCAAGCGGTGCAGATGGAGATTTCTATGCAGAAGACCCGCAGTGCTGGAAAATAGTGGAATAATTGGAAAGAGGAAGAAAGATCATGACAAAGCCGGATGTGAGGAACGAAAACGAAGAACATTTTTTATCCGAAAGAACGAAAGATGAGATACGAGATAATTTGACATTTTTTAAGTCTCTGAATTATGAGGATGGGCTGGAAGTCGCGGTAAAAACATTGAAGCGCTTTCCGCTGCAGTACGGAACAACTCTGGGACTGGATGGAAATCCTCAAGTCAGACCATTGGAATTCAAGTTTGAAGAAAATGGAGTGCTCTATTTCGATACAGTGGAATTTTATACCTCTTATAAAGAAATGAAAGCACATCCAACCATTCAGCTTTGTGTCTGTGATCAGGAAACAATGACGTATGTTCGCATTGGCGGAACGGTAAATTTCACAAGAGACAAAAAAGTAATCGATCGATGCTTTGCAAACAGTCCGGTTCTTACCTCTCAGTTTGGAGATCATAGAGAAGTCGTGGTAGGATACTACCTTACGGATACCTGGGTTGAGTTCAATTCTTTTGCAGAAGGACTTGAACCGCACAAGTATCAGCTGCAGAAAAAGGTCGGTTAACAAAAAAACAGGAGGGATTTGACAATGTCGCAGAATGGGATTCCGGAAAAGATGAGAGCTGTAGTTCTTACAAAACCTACAGCAGCAGAAGATGTAACGCTCACAGAGATTGATGTGCCGAAGGTACAGCCGGGCTGGGTGCTTGTAAAAGTAAAAGCATTCGGGCTCAATCATTCCGAGCAGATTTTAAGACTTCATGAGATTGAGGCAGATTATATCAGAAAACCAATCATTCCGGGAATTGAATGCGTCGGAGAGATTGCAGATCCTTCTGATACCAATCTAAAGGTTGGTCAGAAAGTTGTGGCTCTTATGGGAGGTATGGGAAGAAGCTTTAACGGAGGATATGCGGAATATGCTCTTCTGCCGGCACATCACGTCTTTTCCATTGAGAGTCATATGTCCTGGAAAGAAATTGCAGCCGTGCCGGAGACCTATTTTACAGCCTGGGGAAGTCTGTTTGAATGTCTGGACTTAAGACCGGAGGATACATTACTGATCCGGGGAGCTACCTGTGCACTGGGATATGTTGCTTTGCAGATTGCAAAAGCGATTGGCTGTAAGGTTATCGCAACGACTCACCGGGAGGAAAAGCTGTCTTTGATTGAGGAGGCGGATGTTGCTGTTGTGGATGATGGAGATTTGCGAGGAAAAATCGAGCCGGTGACGAAAGTGCTGGAGCTCGTGGGACCTAAGACAGTTCTCAATTCCCTGCTGCTTGTAAAGAAACGCGGCATTGTGTGCAATACAGGGGTATTGGGAAATGTATTCGCATTAAATAATTTTGATCCGATCAAATCGATTCCAAATGGAGTATATTTGACAGGATTCCACAGTAATTTTCCAAACCAGCAGATTATGACGGAGATCTTTGCTTTTTTTGAAAAATACGGAGTGTCTCCAAAAATCGGTGCAAGTTATCAGTTTGAGGACATTACACAGGCGATGATCGATATGGATCACCACAGGGTAAATGGGAAGATGGTAGTTGAATGCAGGTAAGAAGCCTGCGTTCATGAGCAAAAGCGAAGCGGATTTGGAATGTCCGCTTTGCATGTGAGGGAAACAGTATGGATTTAGCAACTTGTTTAAAGAAAATGCAGCTTGTTGGGGTTCTCGCTTTTGCGACGGTCGATGAAGAGGGAAATCCGCAGGTTAGAAATATCAGTGCAATTCATTATGAAGAGGATGGAAGCTATTTTTTTACAGCGAG
>JAUNAE010000037.1 GCA_030527765.1 Eubacteriales bacterium | reverse complement strand
TACCGGGCGCTTCTGATCGGAGAGGCAAATTATATGGATCCGGATAATGATTTGAATGGTCCTAAAGAAGATACAGATGTTATGACTGCAATTCTGAAACAGGCGAAGACACCGTACAACTGCGTGAAGCGCTATAATCAGACAAAGGGTCAGATTCTGAGTCTGATTGCAAATTCTTTTCGAAATGCAAACGATTATGATGTTTCCCTCTTTTATTACAGTGGACATGGAGCAACGGATTACGACGAGACTTATTCGGGTGCGCTGTTTACTGTAGATGAGGAACTGCTTACTATGAGTGAACTTGCAGCGGCACTGGGAAAAGTTCCGGGAAAAGTAATTGTTATTCTGGACAGCTGCGGCAGTGGAGCAAGTATCACCCAGAGATCTGCATCTGCATCCCTGAATCCGTCCCTGTTTCAACAGGACATGATGCGTGCGTTTAAGGCGGCGGATACCGAAGCAAAAGGTACAAAGTACGGGGAACTTAGGAAAAGCAAATTCGTTGTCATCTGTGCGGCATCCGCTCATCAGTATTCTTATACGGATCCGGTGCAGGATGCACCGGAAGGAACCTGGGGAGGCAGACTGACGGTCAGCATAACCATGGGAGCCGGCTGTACCTATCCTTATGGTACCTATTACAACCGAATGCCTGCGGACAAAAATTCAGATGGAACTTTAACTCTGGCAGAGATCTACCGTTATGTGGAAACACTGGTATCGAACTATGAGAGCCGTCAGACAACCATGGTATATCCTTCTGCAACAAGTACTTATCCTGTTCTGATTCGGAAATAAATGCTTTTCATTTATGCGTTGCTTTGGTATAATATACAGGAATATTCAGAGAAAGGGTTTCTCTGATTTGTTTCTATGAAAAAAATTGAAAAGATTCCTTTTGAGGAGGTTTAGGATGGCAGAGAAAAGATCCGTATATAAGATTCAGGAAGTAGGAGGTATTGGAGAGGTGCATATCGCAGATGAAGTCGTGGCGATTGTTGCAGGACTTGCAGCCACAGAAGTGGAAGGCGTTGCGGCAATGGCCGGCAATATTACAAACGATCTTGTAAGCAAACTGGGAATGAAAAACCTGTCCAAAGGCGTCAAAGTTGATGTGCAGGACGATGTTGTGACAGTAGATCTGAATCTGAATATTGAATATGGCAAGAGTATTCCGAAAACATGCAAAGCGGTTCAGGAGCGTGTGAAGACAGCCATTGAGAGTATGACAGGTCTAGAAGTCGGAGCTGTTAACATCAATATTGCAAATGTTGATATGGAGAATGAAAAAGGAAAGTAACACTTTCCTTTTTTTTACCTGAGAAGAAACAATAAAGAGTCCACAAAGGACTCGAGCGTGGAGGATAGAATGCGTCGCAGAGAGCAAAGAGAGCATATTTTTAAATTACTGTTTTTATCAGAGTTTAATTCCAAAGAAGAAATGACAGAGCAGCTTGCCCTTTATTTTGAGGGAATGGATGCTCTTGAAGAAAAAGAGCAGACATACATGGAGACAAAGTATGCAGCTGTTCGTGAGAGACTGACAGAGATTGATGAACTGCTGAATGAGAAAAGCCATGGCTGGAAAACAAAGCGTATGAATCATGTGGATCTTTCCGCCCTTCGTCTTGCAGTATACGAGATGAAATATGATGAGGACGTTCCTGTACGAGTTGCCATTAATGAGGCAGTAGAGATTGCCAAGAGATTTGGCGGTGAGGCTTCCGGCTCTTTTGTAAACGGAATTCTGGGTAAGATTGCGGCAGAACTTCCGACGGAAGAGACAAAAGAGGAAGCAGCAAAAGAAACAACAGAAGAAATAAAGGAAGAGATTCTGCCGGAAGAACAGAAAGCGGATGAATAAGAATGTATATTCTGTGGGACAGGTCAACCGATATGTCAAAAACATGTTCGCTCAGGATTTCTTCCTTCAGAAGATTTACGTAAAGGGTGAAGTATCGAATTGTAAATATCATACCAGCGGTCACATTTATTTTTCCCTGAAAGATGAAACAGGGGTAATGAGCTGTGTGATGTTTGCAGGACAGAGGCGGGGCCTGGCCTTTCAAATGAAAAACGGAGATAAAGTGATTGTCGGCGGTTCTGTGGATGTTTATGAGCGGGACGGCCGATATCAGCTTTATGCGAAAGAAATTACTCTGGCGGGAGCCGGAGTCCTTTACGAGAGATATCTTGCCCTGAAACAGGAACTGGAAGACATGGGAATGTTTGCCCGGGAGTATAAGCAGCCGATCCCGAAGGGAATTCGGAAACTCGGGGTTGTGACTGCACCTACAGGGGCAGCCATTCAGGATATTCGCAATGTTTCCCTGAGACGAAATCCGTATTTGCAGATTATTCTGTATCCGGCCCTTGTTCAGGGAGATGGAGCGGCACAGAGCATTGTCAGAGGAATCGAACTTCTGGAAGAGGCCGGGGTCGATACCATTATCGTGGGACGAGGCGGTGGTTCTATAGAGGACCTGTGGGCCTTTAATGAGGAAATTGTCGCAAGAGCTATTTTTGAGTGCAGTGTGCCGATTATTTCTGCCGTGGGACACGAAACAGATTTTACCATTGCAGACTTCGTCGCAGATATGCGGGCTCCGACACCTTCTGCGGCGGCAGAGCTTGCAGTGGATGATTTTGCCGGGACGGTATATCAGCTTTCCCAGTACAGGCTGCGAATCCGTCAGGCGATGTTTGCGACGCTGGATCATTATCGTCAGAGGGAGAGGCAGTATCAGGAGAAGATACAGTTTCGGAGTCCCGAGAATCGTCTGAGAGATCACAGACAGTATCTGATCAGTATGGAAGATCGTCTGAATGGAACCATGCAGAAGAAATACGTGGAGCATCGCCACAAACTGGAAGTGTACCTTCAGCGCTTTGAGGGACTTTCCCCGCTGAAGAAATTAAGTCAGGGATATTCCTATGTGGCAGATGAGAATCAAAAAGCGATTACAAGCCTGAACCAGGTGAATGAAGGACAGAAGGTGTGGATTTCTGTGACTGACGGATCTCTGGAAGCGGAAATTATACACAAGTATCCAAAGGAGAGTGGCCTGAATGTGTGAAAACAAGAAGCAGGGAGAAGAACGGGGAATTCGAGAAGTTTTCGAGGAACTGGATCAGATCGCTGCCAGACTGGAAGACAGAGAGACTTCTCTGGAAGATTCTTTTCAGTTATATCGGAAAGGAATGGAACTTTTGAAAGAATGCGGTGACCGTCTGGACACCGTGGAAAAGAAAATGCTTGAAATCAGTGAGGATGGTTCGTTCCGTGAATTTTCAAAATGAATTAAAACAAAAAACAGAAAATGCCGAGGCTGTGATTCGGAAATATCTTCCGGAGGAAAGTGGATTTTCCAAAGGAATGGCTGAGGCAATGAATTACAGCCTTATGGCAGGAGGCAAACGTCTTCGTCCGATTCTGATCGAGGAGACTTACCGACTTTTCGCCGGAGAAGAACAGGTGTATGAGCCTTTTATGGCGGCGATGGAGATGATTCACACACATTCTCTTGTACATGATGACCTGCCGGCACTGGACAATGATGCGTACAGAAGAGGAAAGCTGACGACTCACAAAAAGTTCGGTGAGGCCATGGGAGTACTTGCAGGGGACGCTCTTCTTAATATGGCATATGAAACGATGCTTTCTGCCTTCTCTATGACGGCATATCCGGAGAGAGTTGTGGAGGCTATGAGAATTATGGCTCGAAAAACAGGCCTTCGGGGAATGCTGGGAGGTCAGAGCGTGGATGTGGAAAATGACGGGAAGCCGTTGGATCAGAGTACTCTGAACTACATCTACAAAAATAAAACATCTGCACTGATTGAAGCATCTATGATGGCAGGAGCCATTCTTGCAGGCGCAGCAGAGGAAGCAGTCGCAAAGATTGAGAAAGCGGCGTTCTATATTGGCATTGCTTTCCAGATTCAGGATGACATTCTGGATGTGGTCAGCACCACAGAAGAGCTTGGAAAACCGGTACACAGTGACGAAAAAAATAACAAAGTCACTTATGTAACACTTTTTGGGATTGAGAAAGCGTACGAAGAGAATAAACAGCTTTCAGAAGAAGCCCTTGGCATCCTGAACAGTTTTTTACGGAAAAATGAATTTCTGTGTATGCTGGTAAGCTATCTTGTGGGGCGTACGAAATAGAAAGAGGGATATTCCTATGATTCTGGACAACATCAATCATCCAAATGATATTCATAAAATTCCATTATCAGATTTTCCACTTCTTGCGGATGAGATCAGAGAGTTTCTGATTTCATCCGTCAGTAAGACAGGGGGACATCTTGCCTCCAATCTCGGAGCAGTAGAACTGACAATGGCTCTTCATAATGTTTTGAATTTTCCGGAGGATAAGCTGATCTGGGATGTGGGACATCAGGCATATACCCACAAGATTCTCACCGGGCGAAAGGATGCTTTCGCAACCCTCAGAAAAGAAGGGGGACTCAGCGGATTTCCGAAGAGGTCTGAGAGTCCATGCGACAGTTTTGATGCAGGACACAGCTCCAATTCCATTTCTGCGGGTCTGGGCTATGTACATGCCAGAGATCTTCAGAGACAAAATCACCGGGTAGTTTCAGTCATTGGAGACGGTGCACTGACCGGTGGAATGGCATATGAGGCGTTGAATAATGCGGCGCTGCTAAAAACGAATTTTATCATTGTCTTAAATGACAATAATATGTCTATTTCCCGGAATGTGGGAGGAATGTCCTCGTACTTGAGTACAATCCGAACTGCGGAAAGTTATACGGGATTTAAGCTTGGTATCACAAAAACACTGAATAAGATGCCGAAGGTCGGTCCGGCAATGGTAGATACGGTTCGACGGACAAAGAGCAGTATTAAACAGCTGATCATTCCGGGAATGCTGTTCGAGAATATGGGGCTTACCTATCTGGGACCTGTGGACGGCCACAATATGAGACAGATGATGAGACTGTTCAATGAAGCCAAGAAGGTAGAAGGACCGGTGCTGGTACATGTTCTGACAGAAAAAGGCCACGGGTATCTTCCGGCGGAAACTTCTCCGGATCGATTTCACGGAACCGGTCCCTTTGATATTACTACAGGAGAACTTCTTTCTGGGAGTAAGGCACAAAGTTATACAGATGTATTCGGAAAAACATTTCTGAAGCTTGCAAAGGAGGAGCCGCGGCTTGTGGCTCTTACTGCAGCAATGCCCGGAGGAACCGGGCTACAGGCTTTTGCGAAGGCTTATCCGGAGCGGTTCTTTGATGTGGGAATTGCAGAAGGCCATGCGGTAACCTTTGCAGGAGGTCTGGCTCTGGGAGGGATGATTCCGGTATTTGCGGTTTATTCTTCCTTCCTGCAGAGAGGGTTCGATCAGCTTGTACAGGATATCTGCATGCAGAAACTGCATGTGATTTTTGCCATTGACCGTGCGGGTCTGGTTGGGGCAGACGGAGAAACCCACCATGGATGTTTTGATATATCTTACCTGACCATGATTCCGAATATGACAGTTCTGGCGCCGAAGGATGGGGCGGAACTGGAGGAAATGCTGCGTTTTGCGATTCATTGTGACGGGCCGGTTGCCATCCGGTATCCAAAAGGAAATGCAGCCGTGAAGAATCCGGGGGTGCAAGAGACCATACCGGTGGAATACGGCCGTTCGGAAGTGATTCATCGTGGAAAGAAAGTGGCAGTGCTGTCGCTTGGAAGTATGACGGCAGTCTGTCAGAAGGCGATGGAGCAGCTTAGAGCAGAAGGTATGGAACCGACTTTTGTAAATGCCAGATTTGCAAAACCTCTGGATGTAGAGCTTCTGGATGAGCTTGCAAAAGATCATGAGGTATTTGTAACCGTAGAAGAAAATGTTAAGAACGGCGGTTACGGAGAACATGTCAATTCCTATCTCATGGCATGTCAGCCGGGAGTGAGAGTGGAGAATCTTTCTGTGTGGGATCACTTTGTACCCCAGGGAAACATTGACAGACTTCAGGAAAAAATAGGGCTTTCCGTATCGGAAGTTGTTCGGATTGTGGAAGAATATTGGAATTAGCGAGGAAAATCATGAAAAAAAGATTAGATGTACTTCTCGTAGAGAGAGGGCTTGCTCCCTCAAGAGAGAAGGCAAAAGCATATATCATGGCCGGCGATGTCTACGTCGATGAGCAGAAAGAAGACAAAGCCGGAACCATGTTTCAGGAAACCGTAAACATTGAAGTTCGTGGAAATGTTCTTCCTTATGTGAGCAGAGGCGGATTAAAGCTTGAGAAGGCTATGCAGAATTTTGATGTGACGCTGGCAGGAAAAGTGTGCATGGATGTAGGGGCTTCTACAGGCGGATTTACCGACTGTATGCTGCAGAATGGAGCTGTTAAAGTGTACTCCATCGATGTGGGATACGGTCAGCTGGATTGGAAACTTCGTCAGGACGAGAGAGTTGTCTGTATGGAGAAAACGAACATCCGCTATGTTGTTCCGGAGGACATTGCCGAGCCGGCAGCTTTTTCTTCCATTGATGTCTCATTTATTTCTCTGACAAAGGTGCTTCTTCCGGTACGAAATCTTCTGACAGAAGATGGAGAGATTGTGTGTCTGATCAAACCACAGTTTGAGGCAGGGAGAGAAAAAGTCGGCAAAAAAGGTGTCGTAAGAGATCCGGCGGTTCACAGAGAAGTGATTGAGAAAGTCAGAGACTATGCCATGAGCATTGCACTTTTGCCATGTCATTTGAGTTTTTCACCGATCAAAGGACCGGAGGGAAATATTGAGTATCTGATGCATCTCAAAAAGATGCCGGAAGGAACAGAAGTCGTATCTCAGCTTCCTGTGGAAGTGGAAGAAGTTGTGGCAAAGGCTCATGAGAATTTAGATAAATAGGAATTTCACATGAAAAACTTTTATATTATTACCAATCGGGACAAGGATCAGGATCTTGTCATTACAAGACAGATTCAGGACTATTTAACAGCCCATCATGCCGTCTGTGAAATATGGCAGACCGAGAAAAAAATGGATCGGGGACCATACCATTATACGAATCCTCAGAACATTCCTAAGAATACCGAGTGTGTGATTGTCCTGGGAGGAGATGGAACGCTTCTTCAGGCGGCAAGAGATCTGGTGCATACGGGAATTCCTCTGATTGGAATGAATCTCGGTACCCTTGGTTTTCTGGCGGAAGTAGACAGACAGTCGCTGTATCCGGCACTGGATAAACTATTGATGGACAATTATGAACTGGAAGAAAGAATGATGCTGATCGGTACGGTCTACCGCAAAAATGAGGTGATCGGGGAAGATGTGGCACTGAATGATATCGTCATAGCAAGAGAAGGGCATCTTCGGGTTGTCCGGTTTAAAAATTATGTAAATAATGAGTATCTCAATTCCTACAATGCAGATGCCATCATCATTTCAACACCGACGGGATCGACAGGCTACAGTCTTTCCGCGGGAGGTCCGGTTGTATCACCAAATGCAGCCCTTACCATTATGACTCCGGTTGCTCCTCATACCATGAATGCAAGAAGTATTATTTTTCCGGGGGAAGACGTTATTACGGTGGAACTTGGAGAAGGAAGACACAATGACTGTGAGAAAGGGCTGGCATCCTTCGATGGTGATACGGCGATCTCTATGATCACCGGCGATCGCATTGTGATTAGAAAAGCAGAGGCAAAAACCAAAATTCTGAAGCTGAGTCATTTGAGTTTTGTGGAGGTTCTGCGACAGAAAATGCGAAACAGCTAGGAGGCTTTCAAATGAAAGTAGCAAGACACGAAAAGATCATTGAGCTGATTCGTCAGTACGAGATCGACACGCAAGAAGAACTGGCAGCGCGTCTTAACGAAGCCGGATTCAAGGTAACACAGGCCACGGTATCCCGAGATATCCGTGCCCTGAAAATGACGAAGGTCGCCGGAAAAGGCGGTCGGTCTCATTATGCAATTCTGAGTGATCCGGCACCAAACCTTGGAGATAAATACACAAGAGTATTAAAAGAGGCACTGCTTTCCATGGATACCGGACAGAATATGCTGGTGATCCGTACCGTTCCGGGTATGGCAATGGGAGTTGCAACGGCTCTGGATGCCATGAAATGGCCGGAAATTCTCGGATGTATTGCAGGAGATGACACGATTATGTGTGTTGCAAAAACATCTGAGCAGGCAGTCACGGTGATGAATAAAATCCGTGATGTGCTGGGAAAATAGGAGGAACTATGCTGATACATCTGCATGTAAAGAATCTGGCACTGATTGAAGAGATTGATGTGGATTTTGACAGAGGACTGAATATTCTGACGGGTGAGACCGGTGCAGGTAAGTCCATACTTCTCGGCTCTATTCAATTGATTCTGGGAGGCAAGGTTTCCAGAAACCTGATTCGGCAAAATGCAAACTATGCCCTGGTAGAGCTTCTGTTCCAGGTGGAGAATTCCCATTGTATTGAGATTCTGAAGGCAATGGGTGTGGAACCGGAAGATGGGCAGATCCTTCTTTCACGTAGGATCAAAGACGGAAGAAGCATCAACAAAATCAACGGAGAAATCTGTACGTTAAGTCAGATGAAAGCCTGTGCATCCTGCCTTCTGGATCTTCATGGACAGCATGAACATCAGACGCTGCTCCACAGAGAAAAACAGCTGGAAATTCTGGATATTTACGGTGGTGCCGGAATTCTGGAAGCTTCTCAGAAAGTGAAAGAGATTTACAGCGAATACTGTGCATGCCGCAAAGAATTAAATGACATGGATCTGGATGAAGAGCAGAGAAACCGGGAAATTGCCTTTTTGGAATTTGAGGTGCAGCAGATTCAGGAAGCGATGCTTGTGCCCGGGGAAGACGAGGAAGTTGAGAAACGCTATCGACGACTCTTCAACAGCCGTCGTATCGGAGAATCTCTGCAGGAAGTACATGGATATACCGGCTATGAGAACGGTGCCGGTGACGGAATAGGCAGCGCTCTTCACGAGCTTCAGAAGATTGTTTCCTATGATGAGGAAATTGCTCCTCTTTTGGAAGAACTGACAACGATTGACAGTATGATGAGTGATTTCCACAGAAGTCTCTCCGCATATATGGATGATATGACCTTTGACGAGGAAGCTTTCTTTGAGACGGAAGAGAGACTGAATCTCATTAATAATCTGAAGGCGAAATATGGCCGCACCATAGAAGAAATTCAGGCCTACGGCAGAAAACAGGAAGAAAAACTGGAGAACATGCGGCGGTTTGAGGAAATTCTTCAGATCAAAAAAGAACAGCTGCAGGATCTCACGAAAAAGCTGGAAAAGGCGGGAGAGGAGCTCAGTGTACTTCGTAAGAAAAGTGCAGTGAAGCTTGAGCAGGAAATCCGGGAAGAGCTGAAAAGTCTGAACTTTCTGGATGTACGTTTCGCGATTCGGTTTTCAAAAAGCAAATGCTACACAGCTCATGGAACGGATGAAGTGGAGTATGATATTGCAACCAATCCGGGAGAAGAGATGAAGCCTCTTGGAGAGATCGTTTCCGGCGGAGAGTTGTCACGTATCATGCTTGCAATCAAGGTGATACTTGCAGAACAGGATGAGATTGATACACTGATCTTTGATGAGATCGATACCGGAATCAGCGGAAGAACCGCCCAGAAAGTATCCGAAAAAATGGCAGACATCGGACGGTATCGCCAGGTACTGTGCATTACCCATCTGCCTCAGATTGCATCCATGGCAGACCTTCATTTTGAGATCGAAAAGCACGGAAATGAGCAGGAAGGAACGACGACCGAGATCCACCTTCTTGATGAAGAGCAGTCGGTAGTGGAACTGGCAAGACTGCTGGGAGGGGCGGAAATTACGAGTGCGGTTCTGGAAAATGCAAAAGAGATGAAAAAACTTGCAAAGTCCCGAAAACACAGGGATTGAACAGGCAAAACAGTCGAGAAAATGACATGGAAAATCTCGAATTGTGGCGAATGAAAAGAGGAAGCAATGCCTCTTTTTTTCTTGCATTTTGCGGCGCAGACTCTCATAATGAACGAAAAGCAGTGGAAAGCTGCATACCAAATATGAAGAAGGAGTCAAGTCTATGAAACAAGTAACGGTTGCCATTCTGGAACAGAGCAAACGAGATGGTAAACAATTACTTCAGATAATTAAAGCCGGGACAGAAATGGTTCTGGTCGGGTATGCACACAACAGAGATGAATTGCAGCAGATTATGGAAGAGAAGGAGCCGGAGGTAATTCTCATGTCCTCCTCCCTTCCGGGAATTCGAAACATTTTGAACAGTGCCAGGAGACCGGTCACAGTCAGAGAACCTCTGAAACTGGAGGATGAGAGTGCCCAAACGGAATATTCGGTGGAGTCACGGATCACCGTCATGATTCAGAGAGTGGGAATTCCTGCACATATTAAGGGATACCGCTATCTGAGAGATGCGATTTCCATGGTGGTGGAAGATCCGGAGATGATGGAATCCGTGACGAAGATTCTCTATCCCTCAATTGCGAAGAAGAACGGCACAACTGCAGAGAGGGTGGAACGGGCGATCCGGCATGCCATAGAGGTTGGATGGGACCGGGGCAAGACAGAAGTGCTGGAAGAACTGTTTGGTTATACGGTGGAAGCTAATAAAGGGAAGCCGACGAACTCAGAATTTATAGCAATGCTGTCGGATAAGATCAGAATAGAGCAAAAATCCAGAAAATATCACTGAATTAACAAAATATGAGGTAGAGTATCTGTTTAAGAAGCAGAATCTTGTTTTTTCGGAAAAGTCCATTCGGAATTCACAAACAGGCAAAATTGTCTTTTCAATTCATGGTATTTCATGTATAATGAAAGATAATCAAATGAGGTGAATACCTGCCAAGCGGGTACAACGAATCCAAAGGAGGACTTACGGATGAAGAACATTTTATTCGCAACATCAGAAGCTGTGCCTTTTATTAAAACCGGCGGCCTGGCGGACGTTGCAGGAGCGCTGCCGAAATGCTTTGACAAAAATTACTTTGATGTTCGCGTGATTTTACCGAAGTACGCCTGTATGAAGCAGGAGTGGAAAGACCGTATGAATTACGTGACACATTTCTATATGGATATTGGATATAAGAACTGCTACGTTGGAGTTATGGAGATGGAGTATGACGGAATCAAATTCTACTTTATCGACAATGAGTATTATTTCAGCGGCCCGACGCCTTACAGCAGCGTACCGTGGGATCTGGAGAAGTTCGCATTTTTCTCCAAAGCCGTTCTTTCCGTACTTCCTGTAATCGGCTTCCGCCCGGATGTCATTCATTGTCATGACTGGCAGACAGGTCTGGTTCCTGTTTATCTTCATGACAGTTTCCAGGCGAACCAGTTCTTCTGGAACATTAAGACGGTTATGACCATTCATAATCTGAAGTTCCAGGGTGTGTATGATGTCAAAACAGTTCAGGAGATCACAGGTTTGTCTGATTACTATTTTGCACCGGACAAACTGGAAGCATACAAAGATGGTAATTTCCTGAAGGGTGGTATCGTATTTGCCGATGCAGTTACCACTGTCAGCAACACCTATGCAGAAGAGATCAAAACGCCGTTCTACGGAGAAAAACTGGATGGACTTCTCTGCGCTCGTTCCAACAGCCTGAGAGGTATCGTGAACGGAATTGATTATGATCTGTTCAATCCGGAAACAGACGGATGCATCAGTAACCGTTTCAACGCCGGCAATTTCCGCCAGGAAAAAGTTCAGAATAAGCTTGCACTTCAGAGAGAACTTGGTCTGAATGAAGATCCGAATGCGATGTTGATCGGAATTGTATCCCGACTGACAGATCAGAAAGGTTTCGATCTGATTGCCTATATGATGGATGAGCTTTGCCAGGATGCCGTACAGATTGTAGTACTTGGAACCGGTGAAGAGAGATATGAGAACATGTTCCGCCACTTTGACTGGAAATATCACGGAAAGGTTTCTGCACAGATTTATTATGATGAGCCATTATCTCATCGTATTTATGCTGCATCGGATGCATTCCTTATGCCGTCTCTGTTTGAACCATGCGGCCTCAGTCAGTTGATGAGCCTTCGTTACGGAACTCTTCCGATCGTTCGTGAGACCGGTGGTCTGAAAGATACGGTAGAGCCGTATAATGAATATGAGAATACAGGTACCGGATTCAGCTTCCGCAACTACAATGCCCATGAGATGCTGAATACCATCCGAAGCGCAGAGCGTGTATATTACGATAAGAGAGAAGAATGGAACCAGATGGTTGAGCGTGCTATGGCAGCAGACTTCTCCTGGAAACATTCTGCAAGCCAGTATGAAGAAATGTACAATTGGCTGATTGGAGAATAAGAATTACGTTCAGTCGAGATGACTTTCGCATTTTGAGCGGTGAGTGATCTCGGGATTGACCGGAATACGAAAGAAAAGGGTGACCACGAATAAGGTGGTCACCCTTTTGAGGTTTAGAGGCAGGAAGCCAGATCTTCTTCCGGTGTTGTAGTCGGAGCAATGTGATAATGCTCCGCCAGATATCCGAGGACATTCGGAGAAATGAATGCCGGAAGCGTTGGTCCAAGCTTGATATTCTGAATTCCGAGATGGAGAAGTGTCAGGAGAATGCAGACTGCTTTCTGTTCGTACCAGGAAAGAACCATAGAAAGCGGAAGCTCATTGATATCACATTTGAACAGATCTGCAAGAGCAGCGGCGACCTGAATAGCACTGAAGGCGTCGTTGCACTGTCCCATATCCATAAGACGTGGAAGGTTTCCGATTGTGCCGAGATCCAGATCGTTAAAACGATATTTACCACAGGCAAGAGTCAGAACGAGAGTATCAGCAGGTGTCTGCTTTACAAATTCCGTGTAGTAATTGCGGCCCGGACGAGCACCGTCGCATCCGCCAACGAGGAAGATGTGCTTCAGAGCACCGGACTTCACTGCATCAGCAACCTGATCTGCAGCCGCAAGAACCGCATCGTGTCCAAAACCGGTCATAACCTGAGTGCCGCCGTTGATTCCGGTGAAGTGTTGATCCTCTTCATATCCGCCGAGAGCAAGTGCTTTTTCAATGACAGGAGTAAAGTCTCTCCGATCATCAATATGAACCATTTCCGGGTAAGAAACAAGCTCTGTCGTGAAGACACGATCGGCATAGCTTTCTTTCACAGGCATCAGACAGTTGGTTGTGAAGAGAACCGGCGCCGGGATATCCTGAAATTCTTTCTGCTGATTCTGCCATGCAGTCCCGAAGTTGCCCTTCAGGTGCGGATATTTTTTCAGTTCAGGATAAGCATGAGCAGGGAGCATTTCGCCATGGGTGTAGATATTAATGCCTTTTCCTTCTGTCTGAATCAGAAGCTGTTGGAGATCATAGAGATCGTGACCGGTAACGACAATAAAGGGGCCTTTTTCAACTGTCAGAGGGACGGAGACCGGAGATGGTGTTCCAAAAGTCTCGGTGTTGGCTTTGTCAAGCAGTGCCATGCATTTTAAGTTTACTTCCCCGACTTTTAAGACGAGAGGGAGGAGTTCCTCCATACCCCAGGAATCCATACCGATTCCGAAGAGCGCTTCATAGAAAAAGCGATTGACTTCAGGATCTGTGTATCCAAGTACCTGCGCGTGGTATGCATAAGCTGCCATACCGCGAATGCCAAAAAGAATCAGAGATTTCAGGGAACGGATATCCTCCTGGGCATTCCAGATCTGATTCATGTCGTAGTTGTCGTTTCTGCCGCAAGGGGAGGTGCAGACACTGCAGTCCGGAACAAGACGATTCTTTTCGTCTTCCACACGGCGGATCAGATCCTGAATGGTCTCGTTATTGAAGTTTACGTTAGTAATAGTGGTGAACAGTCCTTCGAGGATTAACTGATCGGTTTCTTTGGTGATCAGGTCTTCATTGCCTTCACGAGATCTGGCAAGACCGATTAAGGCACCGGTCAGCTGATCCTGAAGAAGAGCGGTGTCGGCTTTTTTGCCACACACACCGGCAGCTTTTGTACAGCCGGTACATCCGGCAGTCTGTTCACACTGAAAACAAAACATCTGATTTGTCATAATAATCTCCTTATCGTATATGATGACAGGGTCAAACAGTATATGCCCCTGACTTTGAACTGAGATACCTGCGGATTTCTTCGCAGCTGCCGAACTCGCGCGCGAATCCTCTTACGAGATTCGCGTTATAAGCTCACGAAATCCTGGTATCTATGTGGTTAAGCCTTCGGCTGAAACTCTACATCAGAAAGAATCTCTCCTTCGGTAGAGATGGTAACGGTTCTGCATGGAATAGAAAGTCCACTTGCAAGAAGTGCATTGTGCGCCATGTATTCAATTCCGCCGCAGCAAGGAACTTCCATACGCAGAATGGTAATACTCTGAAGATTGTTCTCGGAGATGATCTGTGTAAGCTTTTCGGTATAATTTGTTCCATCCAGCTTCGGACATCCGATGCAGATAGAACGGCCCTTCAGAAAGTCCTGATGGAATCCGGCATAAGCGTAGGAAGTGCAGTCTGCTGCAATGAGAAGATGAGAATTCTGAAAGCATGGAGCGGTAGGGAAAAGAAGCTTCAATTGAACCGGCCACTGGGAAAGACAGGATTTTGCCGGCTGAGATGGAGCTGTTTCCGAAGCGGAAGCACGTTCCGGGGCAGGACCGGTATAGAATGCAGCTTCACGTTCTTCGAAGGAAATTGCATTCACAGGGCAGGAAGGAAGACAGTCGCCTAAACCGTCGCAGTAATCATCTTTAATCAAATCAGCTTTTCCATCACGAATTTCGATCGCACCTTCATGACAGGCCTGAGCGCAAAGGCCGCAGCCGTTGCAGAGTTCCTTGTTAATTTTTATAATTTTACGAATCATAATGGTTCCTCCATTTTCCGGCGGATGGGTACATCCACTTCGTTAATTGTCTCTAAGTGACATTTTATGTAATCGGAATGTTGCATTCCGCTTTACTGCCTGAGGAAACTATATCAGAGAAACTGGACAAAATATGTTGCGATTACAACAAAACAAAATATTTTTCCGAAACCGATTGACAGCAAGGAGAAATTATAATAGTATATAGAAGTCGAAACGAACATAGGTTCGCATAAAGAGAAAAGAGGAATATGAAGAATGTTCCCCGGTAGAAAATATTAAATCGCGAATCTCGTAAGAAGATTCGCGCACGAGTTCGGCTGTTGCGAAGCAACTTTCTTCTGCCGAACTCTGCGATCCGCCGGAGGCTCATCTCAGTCGGGGAGTTAGACCCCCACTGAGACTAATTTGTTATCCCACCACTTATAGAAGATGGGGGTCTCCCCGGCTGAGATGAACATAGCCCGGTATTCGGGCTGTGATCCTAATGAATACAGATAGGAGATAATTCATATGGCAAACGAAGAGAAACAGAAAGCGCTGGAAGCAGCACTGGTACACATTGAGAAGCAGTATGGTAAGGGCTCTGTTATGAAACTCGGAGAGCAGGGCGCGCATATGCAGGTTGAGGCGATTCCGACCGGATCTTTGAGTCTGGATATTGCTCTGGGAGTCGGCGGTGTTCCGAAGGGACGTATCGTGGAGATCTACGGACCGGAATCCAGTGGTAAGACAACCGTAGCCCTTCATATGGTTGCAGAAGTACAGAAACGAGGCGGAATTGCGGGATTCATCGATGCAGAGCATGCCCTGGATCCGGTATATGCTAAGAATATCGGCGTAGACATTGACAACCTTTATATTTCACAGCCGGATAACGGAGAGCAGGCTCTCGAGATTACAGAGACTATGGTACGTTCCGGAGCAGTGGATATTGTAATTGTGGACTCTGTTGCGGCGCTTGTTCCGAAGGCGGAAATTGACGGTGATATGGGAGACAGCCATGTAGGTCTTCAGGCGCGTCTGATGTCTCAGGCACTTCGTAAACTGACTGCAGTGATCAGCAAATCCAATTGTGTTGTTATCTTTATCAACCAGCTTCGTGAAAAGGTTGGTATCATGTTCGGTAATCCGGAGACAACAACCGGTGGACGTGCACTGAAGTTTTATTCTTCCGTCCGTCTGGATGTTCGTAAAGTTGAGACACTGAAGCAGGCAGGCGAGATGGTAGGTAACCATACCCGTATCAAGGTTGTGAAGAACAAGGTGGCACCGCCGTTCAGACAGGCAGAGTTTGACATTATGTTCGGTACAGGTATTTCCAGAGAGGGAGATATCCTGGATCTTGCAGCAGATTGTGATATTGTGAATAAGAGTGGAGCATGGTATGCATACAACGGCAACAAGATTGGACAGGGCCGTGAGAATGCAAAACAGTTCCTGAGAGAGAATCCGGCAATCAGAGATGAGATCGAGCATAAGGTACGTGTTCAGTATGGTCTGGATCCTGCAGACGCACAGGATGAAGCAGAGGCAGATTCAGCTGAAGAATAAAGCGAATGTGATAGGGGCGTGCATGTGTAATTGGTGCTAAAGCACCGCGCACCCGCGCTAAGTTTCGAATGGCTCGACTTGAATTCATAGTTAGTGATATAATCATAAGGACGCTATATGATCGGAATATCGATGATGTAGCGTCTTGTTTTTGTATAATAAAAGGAGAAAAGGATTATGGATGTGGAAAAATCAGAAGCCTTTCATCGTGCGCGAAAGAAGGCCATGGATCTTTTGATGTATCGTGACCGCAGCGAGAAAGAACTGGGAGAGCGGCTGCAAAAGGCTGGATTCACTCAGGAAGAACGGGAAGATGCGTTGAAATATGTCAGGAAATTTGGCTATTTGGAAGACCGGAGATTTGCTTTCAATTACATATATTCCAGAAGTGCGAATACAAGCCGCCAGAAGCTTTTTATGGAACTGCGTCAGAAGGGAGTTCCCCAAGAGATCGTTCAGAAGGCATGGGAGGAATATGCAGAGGAGTATATGGTTGATGAGAGAAAGATTCTTAAGAAAGCAATTCAGAAAAAAGCAGAGCCGGGAAGCAAACTTGACGCAAAGAAAATGAGAAGTCTGATGGGGTATCTGGGAAGACGAGGATTTCAATATGAAGATATTCGAAATGTTCTGTCGGAACTGGACATTACCATGGAGGAATCGGGAAAGGGATTTTGACGCTCGATTTGAATCATCACAAAAAGAGTAGGAACAGAAGAAATTCTCTGTTATAATAAGAAACAGCAGTTATTTACAGCCGACAAATATTGGCGGCGTGAAGATAAGTCAATCGGATTCTTGCAATCCGCTTTGCTCCTTGCAAGTAACCGAATAACTGCTTCGCAGCTTATCAGTGGGGTGCTGAGTGCCGGTGGCACTCGTTTAGCACCGACCGAAACGAAGTGTAGACCTTGAACTCCCACTGATACAAGCAAGTCCCCACCCACCGCTTAATGCTCTGCGCATTTGAAGCGGGGGACTTACTTGATTCGGTTAAATCGCGAATCTCGTAAGAGGATTCGCGCGCGAGTTCGGCAGTTGCGAAGCAACTTTCTTCTGCCGAACTCTGAGATGAATGGGTAGCTGCAAAAAGTTGCATTATAAGGAGAGTATGATGGATAGAGATAACAGACAATCGTCTTTTTCGGATACTGATCGTCTAGATAATAATGAGTTCTCCAATGGAGAGAGTTGGGATGATGAAAAAACGATAGCGCCATGGATGCTTCCTGAAGACGAAAATCAGGAGAGTGTTCAGGAGTGGGACAGTGCAGATGATGAGAAGACCGTAGCGCCATGGATGATGCCGGAAGAACAGGATTCCGATGAGACCGTAGCCATTGGAGAAAATCCTCAGATGCCGGAATACAACCAGAATTTACAGGGGGCAGGCTGGGGAGAAAATCCTCAGATGCCGGAATACAACCAGAATGTACAGGGATCAGGCTGGGGAGATATGCCTCAGATGCCGGAATATAACCAGAATGTACAGGAACCGGGCTGGGGAGATACGCAGCAGAATGGGAACTGGGAAGAGCCGGGATTTGCATCATCCTGGGATTTGCAGACTTCTTCCCCATTTGACGGTCCTTCGGTGAATCCGAAAGGAGATCTTCCGGGATTTGAAAATCCATTCAGACAGCAGGGATTTCAGCAGCATAATTACCGACCGGGAAATTACCCGCCGGGGTATCAGCCCGGAGGTTATCAGGGAGGAAGTCCCGAGAAACAGGTGAAGAAGAAATCCCACACGCTTCGTAATATTGTCCTGGGAGTTCTGGGCGTGGCAGTTTTGGCTGGAATCGGTGTTGGCGGTGTGTATTTTGTACAGAATCATTCCTTCAAGCATTCTCAAAAAGTAGATGCCGGAGAGATTCAAATCGCAGAAATTCCGTTGACACACGGGACGAACGGTGAACTCGATTGGGATATCAGCGGCAATATGGAAGATGGATATACTCTGAGCATTACAGGAAAAGGAGCTCTCGAAGAAGACAAAAAGAATCCGGAAAATACGACCAATATGCTGGACACCTGGAAGAATGTGGGCGGTTCTATTTCTACGGTGGAAATTGAAGAAGGTGTAACCGGTATCTTTATTGAGAACGCATTTAAGGATTTCGAGGCGCTGGAGCATGTAAGCCTTCCGGATTCTCTGG
>JAUNAE010000405.1 GCA_030527765.1 Eubacteriales bacterium | reverse complement strand
CGACATTCGGTATTCTTTCCGTTGCTTTCGCTAGTATATTAACACGTTCTTCTACAGAAAACAACGGAGTTTTGGCAGAATTGTGCAAAACTCCGACAATCACCTTATCGAAGGAAACACTTGCTCTCCTGATCACATCCAGATGTCCATAAGTTGCCGGATCAAAGCTTCCGGGATATACAGCAATTACCATAGTACTCTCACTTTCTTCTATTCAGGAATACATGCTTATTCGTCTTATATTCCTTGGATTTCAAAAGGATGTAACCCATGGATTCCAGATATGAAAAATCCGTAGGCAGGTCAGCTTCCACAACAATCAGCGTATCCTCATCTGCAAGGCTGCTGCTTTTCAGGTATGTAAGTACCTGTTTTTCCAGCTCATGATTATACGGAGGATCCATAAAAATCATGTCAAAAGCTTCTTCTCCCTCCATGGAACGAAGCGCCTGCAGAACATCCATGCTCAAAAGTTTACCACCATCGCCTAATTTTGTAAATGAAAGATTCTCCCGGATGCAGGTACAGGCAGCCCGGTTCTTCTCCACAAAAACTGCCTCTTTTGCCCCGCGGCTCAGAGCCTCAATTCCAATTGCTCCGCTTCCTGCGAACAAATCCAGAAATCTGCAATCCAAAAGATCCGGCTGCAGCATATTGAACAACGTTTCTTTAATTCGATCGGTTGTAGGTCTGGTCTCCATTCCCGGAACCGTCTTAAGTGCTAATCTTCTGGCTTTTCCAGCAATCACTCTCATTTCAGATTCAATCTCCAATCCAGATCTCCTCTTGCAAGACCAAGAATCAAAAGCTCTGCTGTAGCAATGTTGGTCGCACAAGGAATGTTATACTGATCGCAGCGTTTCACGATGCTCATAATATCCGGCTCCTTTGAATCAATCATAACCGGATTATAGAACAGAATCACCATATCAAGATCCTGTCTCTCTACCATTTCCATAAACTGCTTGTCACCGCCGATGCTTCCTGCAAGAAACTTATGTACATGAAGACTGGTAGCCTCTTCAATTCTTCGTCCTGTTGTTCCTGTCGCATATACTTCATGTTTTGCCAGAATATTCTTATATGCGATACAGAAATCTTCAATCAGTACTTTTTTACTGTTGTGCGCAATGATTCCTAAATTCATGATACTCTCCCCGTTCTTATCTACAGATTTCATATTCCCAAAACAGATAACCGTCCCATATACAATAAAAAATCTAAGCAACTATTCCCTGCCTTCACAGAATATTGGTTGTGAATAGTTGCAAATTGTCAATGATTACGATTTCATATATTCAGGTACATTATATCAAATATCCAAAAGAAGTGCAATTATTTCATCGGAATTAGACAAATTTTATAGTTAGCCTTGACGAACGTAAAAAGAATCAAGAAATTCAAAAGAGACCGCTGTAAAATCTCTCCTGAAATTTCACACCAGTCTCTTCTGCTACTTCTGCTATATTATTACGTCAGCCCAAGTCCGGCTGTTTACTTTCGATTCCTGTCAGAATCAATTACATCAAAATCCTACAAATCCGGTAACTTCACCATTGATTACGTAATGTGCACCATTGTCTTCCGGTTTGATATACACTTTGAGGTCTTTCAGATCAGCAAGTTTTTTGCCCATCTCTTCTGTCCAGATTTTCTTTACTGTCTCGATAATTTCGTCGGTCGGAATCTCTTTGCCCCAGTACTGAACAAACACTTCTGTCTTCAAAGTGCTCTTCTTTGCAGGAGCTTTTCTTGTTGTAGTCTTAGCTGCCTTCTCAGCAGTCTTCTCAACGGTTTTTGCAGCAGTTGCTTTGGTTGCAGCCTTTGTTGCCGGCTTCTTTGCAGCAGTAGTTGTTTCTGTTGTTGCTTTTCTTGCCATGATACAGCCTCCTTTTTAAAACTTAAAGCCAAAATTACGTTGTTTAGAATACTACTTTTTATATAGAAATGCAACCTTTCTTTTTCAGCAGTCCCAAAAGCAGTACTACAGTGCCAGATTTTCCGTAGCTCCGGAGAGATAATGAGAAAGCCTTTTTTTCAACTCCGCATGTTCCGGAAGATCCAGATCCGGGTCAAAGTTTAAAATCTCTCCGGCGGATGCACTGGCCATCTTCAGCACCTCAGCATCCTGATAAATATCTCCGATCTGAAATTCCATCAGACCACTCTGACGAATGCCGAACACATCTCCCGGACCTCGTAATTTCAAATCTTCACCGGCAATGAAAAATCCATCGTTGGACTCATTCAGAATTTTCAGTCGTTTGGAAGTGGCTTCTTCCTGATTTCCCTGAATAAAAATACAATACGACTGGAATCCACCTCTTCCTACACGTCCTCTCAGCTGATGAAGCTGTGCAAGACCAAACCTCTCCGCATTCTCCACCATCATCACCGTGGCATTCGGCACATTCACCCCGACCTCTACAACAGTCGTAGATACAAGCACCTGGATTTCCCCTGCCGCAAATCTCTCCATCACAGCATTCTTTTCCTTCGGGCGCATTTTTCCGTGAAGCATTTCAATTCGAATGTGAGAAGGGAGTGCCTCCCGCAGCTGTTCCGTATAATCCGTAACGTTCTCCGCTTCAAGTTCTTCGCTTTCCTCCACCATCGGACAGATAATGTACGCCTGTCTTCCTTCCGCAACCTGATTCTGAATGAACCGGTAAGCAGTCGGCCTGTAGTTTCTGTCCACCACGCAGTTTTTGATGGGAAGTCTCGATGCAGGCATCTGATCTACGATAGAAATATCCAGATCTCCATACAGAATCATGGCGAGGGTTCTCGGAATCGGAGTCGCACTCATAACGAGAACATGAGGAGTGTTTCCCCTGCTCATCAGACTTTCTCTCTGTTTGACACCGAATCGATGCTGCTCATCCGTAATCACCAGTCCCAGTTTATCATAAACCACCTTTTCCTGAATGACAGCATGAGTGCCGATGATCATCTTCGCCTCACCGGATTTGATCTTCTCATAAATCAGCCGTTTTTCTTTCTGCGTCTGGGAACCTGTAAGGAGCACAGGAGAAAACTCCATCAGATCATTTTCTTCCAGCAGCTGTGTCATTCCTTCAAAATGCTGTCTCGCAAGCACCTCTGTCGGCACCATCAGCGCAGACTGATATCCGTTTTCAGCCGCCAGAACCATAGCAAGAAACGCAAGAATCGTCTTACCGCTTCCCACATCTCCCTGCACAAGGCGGGACATCAGCGTATGTCCTGTCAGATCCTGTTCCATCTCATGCCATACATTTCTCTGAGCATCTGTCAGGGTGTACGGCAGGTTGTCGATGATCTGCTCCGTACGCCACACCGGTTTCATAGGAAAATAATTCTTCTGTTCCTGTGCCCTCTCCTTTAGCCCTTGTACAGCCAGCACGAACAGAAGAAATTCGTCAAACACAAGCCGTCTTCTGGCAATCAGAAGTTCTTCCCGATTTTTCGGAAAATGAATCGTCTGCACTGCAAAATTGTCGTCTGCCAGATGAAGGCGTTCTCTTAATTCCTCCGGAAGAAACTCAAGTTTCAGAGATTC
>JAUNAE010000404.1 GCA_030527765.1 Eubacteriales bacterium | reverse complement strand
GATTTTTGCGAATTTACTACAGAAATCCTTGTATCATATTCGGCTACTTGATAGAAATTCCTACGCAATCTATAATACAATTCAATTTTGCCTGAGCTAGGGTGTCGTTTTTGGCTTAGGAGTGTCGCTTTTGAAGCAGGGGTGTCGGTTTCAAGCGCTGATTTGAGATGTCGATAGATCGTCGACCTTTGAAATAAGCATTTGAATCTACAGAGAACGGTTGGTAATGGCAGATGTTATTATGGACAATACAAGCTCATGCTACATATGAGCGTATGTTGGATACAGGTATTCTTCGGGCAGATGAGAATCATCTCTTGTTTGAGGGGGATTACGGATTTGATAAATCCTACCTCTGGATGTCAGAACAAATGAGAAAGCGTATAGGGAATCCACCAGAAGGAGTAAGGTTTCCTGTGTGGGCATGGTACCAGTGGGAAGGTAAAAGAAAAAGAATCGATATGCGATCTCTTGGATTCAGTGATACTCCGGGAGAACCAATCGTTCTGTTAACAGTTGATGTGCCAGATGACAAGGTGTTGCTGTCCGACTTTGATAACTGGCATTTTGTGTTAAACAACTCGGTGGTTCCGTATATCGAAGATCATGATTGGGATAAGGAATACTCTCAGAAAGAAAAGGAAGCGAGCTGGGAGCTTATATTCAACTATGATAAGGCATTTGATGACTATCCATTATCCACACAGGCCACCATGTGGGAAATCAGACGAGAGTGGGTAAAGAAAGCAGAGTTCTTTAAAACCAGATTACCAGCAGGACTAAGAAAAAGGGAGCAACCGAATCAATGAAACAGATAACCAACAAGGAATATGAGGAATTCCAGAAATATAAGGAAGACAAGCTGTATGGCAGAGTGCTTACTTCGGATGGTCTCCGCTTTATCTGTGCAGCAGAGAACTATGATCCGGAGGCGATTGGCAAGCGTATGCTTGAAGCACTTGCTAGATTTGGTAGAGAGTAGGAGTGAAGCCTATGAAATATAATCTGGGAGATACAGTATATATCGTTGAGAACAATCGCATCATACGAGAAGTGAAAATTGTAAGCCACAAAGCAGGATTCTGTACTTTCAAATTCATTGGAAAAGACGGTGGAACGAGGCTTAGAGATTCTCGGGTGTTTGCCACGAAAGAAGAGGCTGAAAAACACATAATGAAGTGAGAAAAACCGGAAATTGGAGGCAGAAATCGATATGAATTATAGAGTTATTGATAGAGAAACATACTATCGAAAAGGTGTGTTCCGTCATTTTTCAGAGGATTGTAAATGCTCAACGTCCATGACTGCAAGAGTGGATGTAACGGCATTAGAAACGTATTCACGGAATACGGACACTAAATTTTACATCAATTTTTTATATATTCTTTCAAAGGTTATGAATTCCAGAGATGATTATAAAATGGGGTACCTTTGGGAGAGTGATGAGTTAATCTGTTATGATATTGTGAATCCAACGCAATATGTTTTTCATGAGGATACAGAAACTTGTACGCCTGTGTATACGGAATATAACGAGAATTATGACATTTTTTATCGAAATGCCATAACAGACATTGAGAAGGCAAAGTCAACAAGGGAGTACAGTCTGGATATGAAGAATCATCCTAATTGGTTTGATGCATCATATATTTCCTGGCTTTCCTATGACTCACTGAATATTGAATTGCCAGATGGATATCTATTCTTTGCACCAATTATCAATTGGGGTAAATATCGAGAAGAAAATGGAAGACTGATGATGCCTGTAAGTGTTCGCCTTAATCATGCTATTGCAGATGGTTACTTGGTTGCGAATGTTTTTAGACTTCTACAGAAAGAAATTGAATATTTCGTTCAACGGTAAATCCCGAGATTTAGGGAAGATATGAACAGCTTGATAAGTCGGAATTTACGGAGGTGATAATATGGCATCAAGCATGGAATATTTGGATTTTATACTGGAACAATTGTCAGAACTTGATGATATTACGTATAGAGCAATGATGGGTGAATTTATCATATATTATCGAGGTAAAATCGTTGGTGGTATATACGATGATAGATTATTGGTTAAGCCTGTCAAAGCCGCTATTTCATATATGTCAGATGCAACCTATGATTTACCTTATGAAGGAGCAAAAGAAATGCTTCTAGTTGATAATGTGGATTCAAAGGAATATTTATCAAAGCTATTTGATGTTATGTATGATGAATTGCCAGCCCCTAAAAAGAAGAAGTAGCCAAATTCCAGTTTTTAAATACCAGATAGCCCTACCACCGGAGTGTTTTCCAGTGGTGGGGCTGTCTGCGTATCATGCCTTGATTTCCTGACCGTTCTTGAAGGTAAAGCGGATATCATCCTTGCCGTAGACGGTTCCATGCTCGATGAGTGTATTCCAATTGTCCGGGGTAAATTCTGTCAGGGAATCCGGCATTCGCTGGAATGTTTTAATGAAAGCCTCACAGTTTGCTTTCTGGCGCTGCATCTGCTGCAACTCGTCCATGACCTTTTCCAGTCTGGCCTTGGCGGTATCAAACTTGGCTGTCAGATTGGTATAGCGTCTCTGGTAGTCGGTCTGATCCAAGGCGATGGTTGCGTTCTCCCGGATGGCGGTCTGCACCATATCGGAAATCAGCTGCGTCTCCTGCAGCAGTTCATCCCGTTCTTTTTCTAAGGCAGTGGTATCAAGGAGAAGCGCCATCATCTCATCTGCGTCGGCAATCACACTGTCCTTGCAGGAGAGGAGTTGATTGGCAGCGGATAAGAAGGCGTCCTTGATGTCATCCTCGTTAAGATGAGGCGTGGTGCAATGCTCGTCGTTTGAGAATTTGTGGTTGCACTGCCAGATGACCTTCCGGTACTTGCTGTTGGAGTGCCAGACCTTTGAGCCGTACCAGCTTCCGCAGCAGCCGCATTTGAGCTTTGTGGAGAAGAGGTGGACTCCGTTGTGGTATTTCTTACCTTTTCCGCGCTTCAAGATTTCCCTCTGAACCATCTCGAAAATCTCCGGTTCGATGATCGCTTCGTGGTTGTTCTCCACGTAGTATTGTGGAATCTCACCTTCATTTAGTTTGGTCTTCTTGGTCAGGAAGTCCGTGGTGTAAGACTTCTGCAGCAGGGCATCGCCTCTATATTTTTCGTTGCTGAGGATGCTTTTGATGGCAGAAGGGTTCCAGCGTGACTTCCCGGCAGGAGAAGGGATGCTATCTTCCGTGAGCTGTCTGGCAATCGAATGGTAGGTGGCTCCTTGCAGGAACATACTGTAAATCCGTTTGACCGTGACGGCTTGCTCTGGATTGACGACAAGGTTTCCATCAGCTCCTCGATCGTACCCAAGGAAGCGCTGAAATGGAACCGTGACTTTTCCGTCTGCAAATCGCTTTCTCTGTCCCCAGGTGCAGTTTTCGGAAATGCTCCGGCTTTCTTCCTGTGCCAGCGAGGACATGATGGTGAGAAGCAGCTCCCCCTTGCTGTCAAATGTCCAGATGGCCTCCTTTTCGGAATGAATAAACACTGTATTATCTATTATTAACACTAAATATAGTGGTTATTTTC
>JAUNAE010000403.1 GCA_030527765.1 Eubacteriales bacterium | reverse complement strand
TCAGACTTAAAGTTATGAGCGTTTTCCTGTTCTATCCCAGACCCGTTCCTATATCGACTTCCTATTGTTCGATACGTTATCCTTTCAAGAGACACGCATAATGCATATTCAGATGAAGTATCATTCTGGGCAGGTAATTCAGTTTTCAAGGTGCATCAGGTTTTTAACCCCTTCACCTAATGGAATTTCCAGAGCCCATATGAAACACAAAATCTGAAATTTTTTATTTTTTTTCGTTCCAGTAACCAAATCTGATTAAAAGATCTGCCAGTTTCTTCTTAGTACGACTATTTAACTGGCTGATTGCCTGGGGAGTTACCTTATAATCAGGTGACACGCTTTTTACCTGTTCGCCCTGAACAAATACTCTATAGAAAACATCCCATTCCTTTTCCGTCAGGTTCTTCTCAATCAGATCCATTAATTCTTTCTCTATATAGGAAGCGAGAATATCCTGGCTCTTGTCTCCTAATGCCGCACAATCTTCAGAAAATTCGCTGTAGGAAGTACAATGATTTTTTAATGTACGTTCAAAATTGTTTTCCAGGCGCTCTTCCCCTTCCATAAAAAGACGGATATACCATGCTTCCTCTTCCAGCACAGCTGCCTTCATTCGATTTCTCTGTCCATCCGCAAATTCATAGGACACATCGCCGCAGCTATGAAGTGGAAATGTTGTCTGAGCTGATCCATTGGAGTAAACAACATATCCATTGGCATAAACTGTTACCTCTGCATTCTGTGGAAGCACCTCTTTAACTACCACATCAACGTTCTCTCGAAGATACAGAAAACCAGGTACTCTCTCCTTACTATCTGCAACCACTACCATTTTCTTTAACTCTTTAAATGTCATCATATTGACCACCTTTCTGCCTTTCGGCTCGGGTGGCCTGCGACTCTTCCGTTAATAGAAAAAGGCAGCGAAAACAGTCCCAGACGCACCCGTTTTTTTTAACGGGAGCTCACTGAGACTCCATCTCGCTACCTACTGACTTCTATCGGCTGAGCCCTTAGATAATATGTAAGAATTTTATTTTTCTAATTTTCCCTTTCACTTAATGGAAAAAAACAGACTGGCTATGAAAGCTCAAATTGAAAATTTCGCCAAAAAAATAGAGGCCAGACACCTGTACCTACTTTGCAACGCTATAAGCGCACTGCAGTACAGATGTCTGACCCCACTTAGTCCTTCGCCCGACCCACTTGCCGGACGGCACAATATTCAATTCGAGTGACTAACCCTCACTGGCCATTGCATACTTTTACTTCATATACAGCGACCGCATCTTTTTTCTGGCGAACCTGCGCATCATTTCCTCTTCGAAGAATCTCTACAATTCTCTTCACCGTTCTCTGATCCAGCTTGCATTCGCTCTCTTCTTCAATTACAAATTGTGTTTCCTTACTAGTTACGACATATGTTTTATTGCTCTGTCTCATCATCAGCCCTCCAGGTAATCTTAATCTAAGTGTCACCCCAACGGATAAAGGGAAATGAAAACCGTTGATGAGTTATCTACAGGCAAGTTCCGTCGCACCGAAGCCGTGCTGCCTGTAATATATAATATGAAATGGAATATTGCTTCGATCTATTCCATCCGGATAACTGCTGTACCACTATCGCAGCCAGTGCCGGTTGCTCGCTGTTCATCAGCTATGACTGTATTATAATTCGACAAACTCTCGATGTCAATAATAAATTCTCCTATTTATCTATTTTCTTGTTGACTTCGAAAAATGGGCGTATTATAATGAAACCATCAAAACAGAGAAAACCTACACGAATTACAGAAGGGAGGACTTGTTATGGCACAGAATCATGGTAATGTGATCCAGTTTTCAGGCAAAAGCCATACTTCAGGCCCGAATAACTCCTACCAGGGAGCAAAACTGAAAGAAGAGAATCTTTTAGGCAAGAAAATCACAGAAGCTCGTAAGAATTTAAAACTCAGTCAGAAGGATCTTGCTGAAAAGATGGCGGATTATGATATCCAGGTTTCCGCCGGTGCCATTAGCAAGTGGGAAAAAGGTGACTCTATGCCAAACCCTTATCAATTATTTGCACTTTGTTATGCACTGCAAATTGATAATGTACTCTCCTATTTTACCGGAGCGTCTCCAGAGGCTTGTGACTTCTCACCTGAACTCAGCCAGAAAGGTCTTAATCTTCTCCAGTTATTTAAAGAAGTTCTGGTATCTTCCGGTCAATATGCTCCTAGAAGCAGACGTGGCAGCTATGCAGAACCTGAAGAAGAGATAGAAGTAAAAGTATATGATGAGCCAGCTGCAGCCGGTCCTGGTAATCCACTTAGCGAAGGCTCTTTTGAAATGGTAAGCTATCCGATCAGTCTGATTCCGGAAGGGACTGACTTTGGCATTCGTGTATCCGGTGTCAGCATGTATCCTAGATATGTAGACCGCCAGGTTGTTTACGTAGAACAGACTAGTGAAATCTACAACGGCGAGATCGGTGTCTTTATCTACGATGGTGAAGCTTATATTAAGAAATATGTCCAGGAACAGCCAAGCGCCGCTGAAGTACAGAATTATATCAATGAAGATGGAATGATTGTACCGAAGATTACGCTTCTGTCTCTTAACAGGGAGTGTGAACATCTGGATGTACACGTGACTCCAGGACATGAATTCCGCGTAATTGGACGTGTATTAAATTAACAAAGGAGGAACTTCTCATGGTTAATATGTTTACTCACACAGTAAATATGGGTGTTGGCGATGTGGCTATGGGGTTCTTTGTTGGCGAAACCGATGACAAACCAACTGGCGGCATCTGTTTTAGGGATATCGATCAATCTCCAATACAAATCCTTCCTGAAGATTATGATGTACCATTCAATCCAGATGAATTCTACCGTCCTGACCCTTATCGAAATATAACACTGTCCTTTTCATCACCTGAAAGCATTGATTCAGTTATCTCAGTCCTTAAGTATGTCAAAAGGATCGCCTTTCAGGACGAGTCCAAGAGAAAAGAATTCATGGAAGCTCATCAATCCTTTAAAGCAAAGGACACCGAATCAGAGCAATCATCAAATCATTAAATCTCATCAAATCAAAATAGTATTGCATAATCTCTAAGAGGGGCCTGCCAGCTGAACGGCGGGTCTTTCTTATTATCCAGCAATAAACTCACAGATATTTCTGATACTGTTCTGGATCAATGCATCCAGAAAGATGCCTGCAGCAAATATCACAAAGCTGATTCCACCAAGCAATGCTACCAGACTAGCCTGCAGCCAGTCATGATGAACCAGTACTGTAGCAACACAAAGGATCCCCAGAAAAAACACCACAAATCCATGTAAGAATCCGTAGATCATAGTGATCATCTTCACAATTCCAAGTGCAATCCCCAGTAACAGAACCACTGGTAACAATGCAATCTTTGCCAATAATTTTAAAATAAACATGCTACGCTCCTCCTCGTGTTAATCTATGGTCGGGCCACTGTTATCAGCAGCCCAAACCTAACTCTTTTAGCTTAATAACAAAAATGTTACATAGCTCTTAGTAAGCAAACTGCGGCATATCGTG
>JAUNAE010000402.1 GCA_030527765.1 Eubacteriales bacterium | reverse complement strand
CCATCCACTGCAGATGTATAACCTGCAACAGCTGCCTCCTCTAATCTATAATTAATAATATTCCCATTTTCATTTTTCGGAAGATTTTCAAATGCATACTTCCAGTTTCCGTCCTCATCCGGACGAACCTTTGCGGAAGCGACTTTTTCCTCGCCTTTGTAAAGAATGACCTGAATTTCTTCCGGACGTTTGTCCCCTGCATTTTTATCGTCATTCCATGTTTTCTGACCTTCGATTTTGATTGTCTCAGGTTCATGCGTGTTTGTAAGAAGGTAACCTGCAGTCATGTCTCCGGAAATACTTGCGGTATATCCTTCCGGAACATTCTTCTCTTTTACAGAATAAGCAATTTCGCGCTCTCCGTCATACTTCAGCAGTCCTGTGAAGTCTGCGGTCCAGCCATTGTCTTTATTCAAAATTGCAGTTTCTTCTGTCTCTTCGTTGTCTTTTACAAGAACAACGGTGATGCTGTCCGGACGAATACCATCCTGATTCTCTCCGTCTGCCCAGTCTTTTGTTACTTTCACAGAAACTTTTTCCGGAATTTTACGGTTTGGCAGGTCAAAATAACTTCCTTTGCTTGGGGACAGCAGGTGAATCGGAAGGCCTCCGTCAGCGCCTGCTGCTGCAATAGCTTCTTCATCTGAAGAAATGGTAAGCTGTGTGGCGTTGATTTTTCCACTGCGGACATCTTCTACATTTCCTTTGATGATAAAGTAGAATGGTGTTTCATCCAGTTCGTATCCTTCCGGTGCCTTGGTCTCGATGATGCGGTATAAGGTATTTCCTTCCAGAACACTGCTCTTGGAATAGTAATCGAATGTTTTACCATTCTGACCACTGACATCAAACGCTTCCTGTACGGTCTGGTAACTTCCGGACACGTATTTCTCCAGCTTGAATGTTGCATTTTCCAAATAAATGGTTGTGTTGTCACTGTCTACTTTGTAAAGATTCAGAGACGCATGATCCGATGTCGCACTGGAGTTTGCGTCAGATACTTCGGTTCCGTCCGATGCACTGATAATTCCTGTCAGCTCCGCCACGTTATTCAGAGTTCCATTTCCCTGGGAAGACTCATTCATCGGTTCTACTGTGTAATCATACTCAAGGATGTATGGTGTACCATCCGAAATCGTCATCTCAAAACTCTGAGACATGATGCCGGACTTATCTGTCTCTGCATAATTGGTGACCAGAGTCAGCGGTGCTGCCTCTTCTCCCCTGCTTCCATCTCCATTCATGCGATACAGCTTAATGGATTCTTTCTGAAGAGAAATTCCAAGCTCAGAAGATGTAATGCGGTCTACCAGAGTCAGAACATCTCCCTCCGGAAGCAGATCTGCACCATCTTTGTTAATTGCGATTGTGTAATGAACGGTAGAGGTGTCAGTTGCAGACTGCACACCGCTCTTGGACAGGATATCCTGCTCTTTCTTCACAACAACACTTGCACTGTCTGACAGTTCCCCGAAGGCTGCCGTGTTGTTGAAAGTCTTTACCTCATAAACGCTGTTTCCGGTCACCTCCGATGTAATTCCTTCCGATCCACCCAGATCTTCTGCCACATCACAGATGAGACGGACACCGATCATGCGGTTCTGAAGAAGAGGAAGTCCTGTTCCTACATTTGTGAGATCTACAGTCAAAGTATTTCCACTGTAACCAATGTTTACACTGCTGCCGCGCGCTCCTGCATTCCAGCTGCCAAGACGGAATCCACTTCCTGTATAAACACCAACTGTAACGGCTCCACTGCTTCCATCGCCAATGGTTCCCAGGCTCAGTCCTGCAGGAAGCGTGTCCTCAATATGCACTTCTGTCTGTCCTTCCGGTACAGTAGCAAGAAGAAGGAATTCTACTTTTCCGTTGTTGTCATCATAGTCCAGAGTTGGGGTACCACTGGTCCAGATATAGTATGGGCTGGTACCTTCCATACGCTGTCTTACCAGCTTTTCGAAGGCACCATGCTCTACATTATAGATATAGTCGCCTGCCGATGTGGAAAACAGTGTCTGGGCAGTGTTGACCAGTCTCCATCTGGAACCTCTCTGAATCGCTTCCTTGTGGAAATGTGTCGGGTAACTTGCAACGCTGATGTTTTTAATATTTAAAGGTTCTTTTGCCTTCGCATCCACTCTGATATAGAAGGAACGCACCCAGGTACCTGCGTTGTCACCGCTTAGCTGATTGGCACTTGTGTATTCATGACTTGCCGATGTCTTGTAATATCGGAAGGTAATGTTGTATCCGGCACTGATCGCCTCAGAATAACTCATAGTTGTCGTCTCACCGTCTTTTTCAACAGTGATTCGAACACCTGTGGAATCATTTTTCAAAGCTGCATCCAGTTCAGAAGCAAGCGCGTAATGTACACCGTAGCCTTCCCAATTCTGGTTGTATTGATTCGTATCATTCCAGAAGTATCCGGTAAGTACATCTCGTATTTCAATGTATTTTCTCTCTGTATTCTCCAGTCCGGTATAATCTGCGGAAATACTCCAGTTCAGATCGGCTTTTCTGCTGTCCTCTCCGCTCATTCCAAGATTCTGCTTACTAATGGAAGAAGTGACGTTAACGCCAATTCCCTGTACATCGTTGTGAGACCAGGTATCTCCGGAAGGTGTTTGCATTACAACGCTGTTTGTCGCTGTCACATTCGCTCCGGAAATCGTTCCCTCTGTATAGTAATCAACCGTATAGCGGACAATCTTGCTGTAATCTCTTGCAGGGAATGTGAAGGTAAATTTTTTCCCATCAATCACTGCATTGGAATTGTCGATTCTGGAAGCATTTCCACCCGCATCATAAACATAAATCACACTCATGGACTTGATGTTGACGTCTGCGGTATCTGTCAGAGTCACGCCGGTCATATCCATTCCGTTGGTAGATCCTTGAATACTCCAGAGCAGACCCTTCTGTGAATCATAACTGCTGTATGCCTTTGCCAGCGGGGATCCGTAAGTGATGGTAGCATCGTCAGATTTTGTCGTTTCAGAAGTAACATCTACCTTGTTCTTTACGGTATTTCCACTAACACGCGCTCCCGGTGTCAGAGCAACACTTACGGTGTATTTGATATTGTATACGCCATCTCTTCCAAGAGCCGGAAGGTTCTCGATCTTGTAAGAGGTTGCGGTTGTTGTGAGATCATATTCTGTGACCGCATTTCCGGAAGCATCTGTAATCTGAATACTGCCCGCATCCAATGTCGCAGAAAGAATTCCGCCTCCTGCTGCCGTGATGTTATCTTCTACGGTAACTTTCTCATTTGTTCCGATTTCACTGGAAACCTTCACTGTATAATCAATCTTGCTTGTGGTTCCAAATGCGGTATACTGTCTTACCGCTTTTTTCTCTACTTCGAAATCTCCCGGATTCACGACTACGATCACCTGAGATCCGTCTCTGTACAGAAATCTTGTTTCGTCTTCTGTGATATTCGGATTGTACTCTGCCGAACCGGTGATCTCGAATGTATTTACCGTATCGTCATTATTCGTATTGTAGTCCTGATAAAATGTAAAAGTAACCAGTCCATCTGCGGAAACGGTATA
>JAUNAE010000401.1 GCA_030527765.1 Eubacteriales bacterium | reverse complement strand
GATCAAAAGCCAAAACTAAAAACCCTAAACACAAAATAATATGAAGAAAAGGAGAAATGAATTATGAAAAAGTCTTACAAGATTGATGTTGATTGTGCAGCATGTGCTAACAAAATGGAAGTTGCAGCTCAGAACACTGCAGGTGTTAAGGATGCTACTGTAAACTTCATGACTCTGAAAATGCTTGTTGAGTTCGAAGAGGGACAGGATCCGAAGCAGGTAATGCCGGAAGTTCTGAAGAACTGCAAGAAGGTAGAAGACGACTGCGAGATTTTCTTCTAAATCATAGAGATAGAAATGCGTGAACGCCTTCCAACGTTCACGCATTTTTTAAAATTGCAGAATCTTTTTCTATGATATTAATATAGATTTTTCTTATTTGACATTCCCGAATCATCCGGGAGAAAGGAGAGTTCGAACCATCGAAGAATGATTCGACTGTATAAGTAATATGAATAAGAAACAGAAAAAAATGTTAATTCGTATTCTGGCTGCATCGGCTCTGCTGATTGTATTGCATTTTGTACCGCTCACAGGCTGGATTCGCTTTATCGCCTATCTGGTTCCTTATGGAGTGGTCGGATATGACATTCTCATCAAAGCTTTCAAAGGAATTAAGAACAAACAGGTATTTGATGAGTGCTTTTTGATGGCGGTTGCCACCATCGGAGCGATTGCCCTTGCCCTGTATACGAAGAGTGGAGATTACACCGAGGCCATTGCGGTAATGCTTTTTTACCAGATTGGTGAGTGGTTCCAGAGTTATGCCGTAGGTAAGAGCCGTCGAAATATCAGCGAGCTTATGGACATTCGTCCGGACTATGCAAACGTAGAGAGAGACGGCGTGCTGGAAAAAGTAGACCCGGATGAGGTTGAGATTGGTACAATTATTGTCGTACAGCCCGGGGAAAAAGTTCCTCTGGATGGTGTCGTTGTGGAAGGTACTTCTTCCCTGAATACGGCAGCGCTGACGGGAGAAAGTGTACCGAGAGATGCGGCGGTTGGTGATGAGATCATCAGCGGATGCATCAACCTGACCGGCGTGCTCAAAATCCGCACCACAAGAGAATTCTGGGATTCTACCGTATCCAAGATTCTGGATCTTGTGGAAAATGCAACCTCCAGAAAATCCAGATCTGAAAACTTTATTTCCAAATTTGCCCGTGTCTACACACCGGCAGTATGTTACTCAGCTCTTGCCCTGGCGATTCTTCCTCCGATTGTGAGAATGGCTGCCATGGGACTTCCGGCAGAATGGGGTGTCTGGATTTACCGTGCTCTGACATTCCTTGTTATCAGTTGTCCTTGCGCACTAGTTGTCAGCATTCCGCTTAGTTTCTTTGCCGGAATCGGCGGAGCAAGCAATGCGGGAGTTCTGGTAAAGGGATCCAATTATCTGGAAGCACTTTCCCAGACAAAAATTCTCGTATTTGATAAGACAGGAACACTGACCAAAGGAGTTTTCGAGGTTAACGGTATTCACCACAATGAGCTTGAGAATGAGAAGATTCTGGAATATGCGGCACTTGCAGAGAGTGCTTCTTCCCATCCGATTAGTAAGAGCCTTCAGAGAGCTTACGGCAAAGAGCTGGATCGCTCCAGAGTATCTGACATTCAGGAGATCAGCGGAAACGGTATTACAGCTGTGGTAGATGGCACAAAGGTTGCGATCGGTAATGACAAACTGATGAAATCTCTCGGCATTCCTCATAAGGACTGCCATCATGTGGGAACGATTATTCACATTGCACTGGATGGCGCTTATGCCGGACATATTGTCATTTCTGACGTAGTGAAGGAAAGCTCCAAAGAGGCGATTCGTCGCCTGAAAGCTTCCGGTGTCCGCAAGACAGTCATGCTCACAGGAGATACAAAGCGCGTTGCAGATCAGGTTGCCAAAGAGCTTGGCATTGATGAGGTATACGCGGAATTGCTTCCGGGAGACAAGGTCGACAAAGTGGAGTCTCTGCTTCAGCAGAAGTCAGACAAAGAAATGCTTGCTTTTGTCGGAGATGGAATCAACGATGCACCGGTACTTGGCCGTGCAGACATTGGTATTGCTATGGGAGCTATGGGATCTGATGCGGCCATTGAGGCAGCAGACATTGTACTTATGGATGACGATCCGATGCAGATTTCCAAAGCTATTCGTATTTCCAGAAAGTGCATGAGAATTGTTTACCAGAACATTGGATTTGCAATTGGTATCAAGCTGATCTGCCTGCTTCTGGGAGCACTGGGATTCGCAAACATGTGGGTTGCAATCTTCGCAGATGTGGGAGTTATGATCCTTGCAGTGCTGAACGCAATTCGTGCATTGTTCGTGAAGAAACTGTAAGAAGCATAAAGAATAGCATAAGAAACCGAACAGGAAATTGCCATAAAAAGAAGATTTTAAGTAACCTGTTTATAAAAGACTAGCGAATACAAAGAGAAGTCGTGAAATTCTGAAAAGAGTTTCACGACTTTTTTCTGCTTTATTCCGATACTTTACAAGAACCTGAGCACGTCTTACACTTACTATAAATGAAATAAGGAAGAAACTGCACATTACCATTTAGTATGTGCGTGATTTTCTTCAGGAAAGGAAACCCGCAATGGCAAAGAGATCAAAGCTTACATTTGATTTACAGGAACTGGAAGAACTTCTGAAATCCTTTCATTTGATATCCAACACGAGAATTGCAATTTTTGATGATGAGTTTCAGAAGATCATCGCATACCCAAAGGAACATTTGCAATACTGCCAGATTCTGAGAGAGGGTAAAAATATAAAGGAAGAATGCAAGAAAAATGATTTGTGGGGCTGCAAATGCTGCAAAGAAAAAAGAGATGTTTTTCAGTATACCTGTCATGCCGGACTGCAGGAGGTTGTACTTCCTTTGTGGGACGGAGATATTATCATTGGTTATTTAATGCTGGGCCAGATTGTTCTCAAAAAAGACAACGAGAGTGCAGAGGAGAGATGGCAGACATTAAAAACCAGAGCAGAGCAGTATCATATCGATGTGGAAAACTCCATCGCTGGTATGAATCCATCACCCCGGTATCAACGGATTTGCTGGAAGCTTATATCAAAATTATGGAGATGTGCGCAAGTCATCTGAAACAAAAAGAATTGATTAAGCTTGGGGATGCGGATTTGTCAAAAAAAATCGCAGAATACATCGAAGAAAACTTGTTTGAAGAGATCACTGTTGAGGAAATATGTGACAAATTCGGAATCAAAAAGACAAAGCTGTATCAGATTACAGGACACAGCTTCGGGAAAAGTTTCCGTGCGGAAATACTGACGCTTCGAATGCAGAAAGCCCGGGAAATGCTTAGAAATTCAGACAAGAAGATATATGAAATCGCGGAGACTGTCGGCTATCCGGATTATAATTATTTTACAAAAGTGTTCAAAAAAGAAACGGGAATGACTCCACGAAATTATAGAAATCAATATTACAGTTCACAAGGTGAACTGTAACACGTATTGCGATGTATACAAATTGTGCAGGTATACAATTTGACAGTCAAGTCCATATTTGTGTGTAAATTCCCCTTAGGCAATTTTGTTGCAGGA
>JAUNAE010000400.1:1054-3570 GCA_030527765.1 Eubacteriales bacterium | reverse complement strand
AGTTCCTGATGGAAGTATGATCGTCGCAGAAGTTCCGTCCGGAATTTCAAATTCAAACCGAATAGATTCATTATCTGTTTTTCTCCATTCAGATCTGATCATCCCATATTTACTTTTGTATTCTGCCTTTGCAAAATTCAGACTCCCCCCTGGAATCGGCTGCAAGGTAAAATGCTTGTATCCAGGCTGTTCTTCATCTACTCTGATACCTGCAACTCTACTAAACAGAAAATCGCAGACAGCACCATAGCTATAATGATTTAGAGAATCTTTATGGGTTTCATAACCGCCCCAGGTTTCCGGAATTGTCGTTCCCCCTGCAGCAATACTGCATAACCATCCCGGGCTATCCTTCTGCTCCAGAATCTTATATGCACTCTCTGAGTACCCATAATCGCTTAAAACATTGAGTAGCATCGGTGTAGAAAGAAAACCTGTATTCAGATGAAAATCTTTTTCTTCCACGATTTTATTTAACTGATATGCAACCTTTTTCGCTAATCCACCATCACATAATTCAAAGGCAAGTGCTCTTACATGACAAGACTGGCGGCCTGCTTTGATGATACCCTCATCACTGATAAAATATTTACAGTACCTTTCTTTCACTTTCTTAGAATATTCACCATAAAATTTCGAATCATCCTCTTTTTCTAAGATCTTCGCTATCTTTGCAAGCAAAGAAGAAGAATAAGCTAAAAAGGCAGTTGGTACTTCCGGATCAGGCTTTGTAATTGCATCAATTGGGTTTGCGAGAGCTGCATCTACCAGATCAGGTTCCAGCCATTCTCCCCAGTGATATCTGCTGTCCCATATATATTGCCCGTCATCAAGAGCCTCTTCCTGATACCATGGCTGATCACCCCAACGTTCATTTTTAGTCCTTGCATTTGTGATCATGTAGTCAACCCATGCTTTAGCAGAAGCATATTGTTGCTGCAAAATTTCCACATTTCCATAGACCTGATACATTGTCCATGGAAGTATCACCGCTACATCACCCCAACCGGCACTTCCGTCTGTTGCATAGCCTCCATCCGGTGTAAAAAGCATACTCATCATTGCTACCATCGGATCCTCAGAATTTGCTCCACCGGCTTCAGAATATTTTTTATTACCTTCTAAGATTCGCTCTATCTCTTTTGGATTATGTGCCATCATACAGTTCGGTGCGATATTTAAGATTTTTCCATTCTCACACTGTTCTGCAGAAATATCTTTCATCCATTTTTTATAGAAATCATATACATCAGCAAACCAGGTTGCTGTTTTTGCATAGATCTGTCCATCACCTGTCCAAGGACTTCTTTCTCTTGTAGGACAGTCTGTCGGAACATCCATGAAATTCCCCTTCTGGCTCCATCTACTGTTGTTTACAAGCTGATTAATCATTTCGTCAGAACATATAAAATTTCCGTTTTCTTCACATACAGAATAAATTGCATTGGAAACGAAGTCGCCATCCTGAATAGCTTCATCGTACCCGCGAATTCTGATATAACGGAACCCATAGATGGAAAAATCCGAGTGGTAAGTTTCCTCATCACTTCCTTTACAAATATAATCTGTTTGCTGAAAACGAGTTAGATCTTTGATCGGTGTTCCATGGGTGATATTTTCATTCCAAAAGCTCCCGTCTCTCATGTCTTCTCCATATTCAACAGTAATTCTCTGTCCTTCTGTCGTGTTTCTGAAGATCATTTCCACATTTCCTGCTATATTTTGACCAAAATCGATATCCTTATCATTTCCTGCATCAATAAAGCTCTTTCCCTCAAATTTTTCTACAGCTTTTACCGGAACACTTTCTGAAGGAATCAGGTTCTCATAGATATTGCACTCGTCGGTCTGTATATTTACAGTTTTCCATCCACTATCCTTTATTGTCGAACATTTCCAGCTCTCAGGCTCTATGCGTGCATCGAAAATATCTCCAAGTTTCATATCTGCAGCAAGCAAACCACCTGTTCTATATTCAAAACTCTCATCCGACACAAGAATCTGTTTCTCTCCGTTTTCAAATTCCAGATGAAGCTCACCCAAAAATGCCGTTTCATATCCGAAGTTATTTCGAATATCACCTCCGGTAACTCCACGCCACCATCCATCTGCTATGATTACTGACCATATATTCTCACCTTTTTTAATTAGATCCGTAACATCATAAGACTGGTACTGTAATCTTTTATAATAGCTAGTAAAACCTGGTTTGAACAATTCATCTGTTCCTCTTTCCCCATTGATCCAAAATTCATACAATCCATGCGCGGTCTGATAAATAGTTGCTTTTTTAATATCTTCTTCAACCGAAAAATATTTTCTCAAATATGTTGCCGGTTGTAGCTCATTCACATTGTTTGTTTTATCCCCCATAATCCATTTGGCTTTCCATAATTTATTATGTTTTACACGCTTGGAAAATTGCATATTATTCACTCCTTTGAAAATATTTATGTCATACGCATAAAAAATAACCATTTCATTCTGGAAAAATTATAGGCACTACACCTAGTGCT
>JAUNAE010000400.1:0-1044 GCA_030527765.1 Eubacteriales bacterium | reverse complement strand
AGATCTGACATGGTCATTCTGACATCAACTGAATCATATACCCGAATCAATTTGCTGTCCCCACGCATCGTGTATGTATAATCATCATTGATATATGGTGCGTGCTCATAATGATATCCTTTTAGCATATTATTCTGAAGAAGAACAGATACTGTTGGGTTATCTCCTATCGCCCATGTTTCACCATGCGGAAAATCCCCGGGCGAATTCGCAAGTTTCATGTTGAAGTCCAGCATTTCATCACATAAATATTCACCAATTTCTCCACACACACTGATTTTGTCTACCAGCTCAGCAAGAGAAAATTCCATAGAAGCATAAACATTATTCGGGATCTGCCAGATCTCCATCGGACAGTTAAATAACACTCTTGCAGCCAAGAGATCCTGCTTAAGATTAAATTCGTCTCCACCATTTGGATATTCTCCTCCGCCAATCCATAAAGCAATCACCCGATCTGTAATGGATGGATCTTTCAGATAAGCAATTGCAAGATCTGTCAGGCAGCCCTGCAGAGCGATATATAACGGTCTTTCATCGTCAGCTTTTGCTCTTTCAATGATAAAGTCTGCACCTTCACTCTCAGGTAAATCTTCAGGATTATCAGACTGAATTTCTCGATCACTTCCACGAAGCAATGGAATCTCTTCCATATCTGCCAATTTCAGAATCTTCATTCCTTCTTCATAGCTCTTCTCCATTGTCCCAAATCTAGGTGTGAACAAATCTCCCCCCTGTTTACCGTTACCTTCGATCTGCTTCATGAAGACCTCCGGATCCATTCCCTGCTGTACTGCTACCGAGGGCATAAATGTACCCATCAACCATTCGTTATGACCAACAATGATTCCTTCCACGTTCTCGGATGGAGTCAGCAAATGATGCATAATAGCAAATGGATCATCTGCCTCATTGCAGATATCCGTGTGCACGATCACTCTTTTCTTCTTTTTTTCCGGAACCTCAAAGCGAAGTCTTTTTAATATATCCCGTGAATTGTAAATCGAGATGCAACCCCTGCGACTTACATTCCTTTCAAAATAG
>JAUNAE010000399.1 GCA_030527765.1 Eubacteriales bacterium | reverse complement strand
GCAGGATCTGGATATATAGTTCCTAAATATGCTGTTATATCTGCAGTAGGAAGATTAAAATTATAGGAAGCATACTGTTCTTTTCCATTACCAAGCAATCCCAACTCTTCCATTGTCTTTTTTACAGCACTCTCTCCATCTCCTTGTTCGATCATTCCACTTAAAATCAGACCTGCAATTGCTTTTCTCTGATCATATGCATTTGCGTTCTGATACAGATATGTGCAACTCCAGTCGAATGTAATATTTGTTTCTACACCATTATCTTTAAAAAGCGCTGTTGCTTCAAATAAAGGTTTATTCAATCGAATCTCGTATACCCATTCTGAAACATTTTGTTCTGAGTCCTGACTGCCAACCTTCAAATAAAAACAGATTCTGTTAGTATCATCCCACATTACGGTTTTCTCTGTTATTGGATTTTCACAAGCTTGGTCTTTAAAAAAATTATAGGAAGCATCTGCAGGACGAACTGTAACTTTTGGGAGAGGAATCTGATCCATCCAAGTTTCAAGATCATAATATACCGTTGTATATTCCGCTTCCTCAACAATACTTGAATTTACAACATTGATCTCATCATCCCAGGTCAACCACACCATATTATTTGATACGCAGATTTCCTTTGAAAGCTTATCTGATATCACCTTGATTACATATTTATCTAAATTTGTCTCTCCATCCTTTCCTTCGATCACGTATGATGGCAGTATTACTTTCCCATCAGCATCTGTCACATACGTATAAGTTCCGGTTTCTGATCCACGATGCTCATCCTTTACTGTAACTGTCCGATTTATAGCAGGTGCAGTATATACACCTTCTGCATTCTTTTTTCGTATCTGAACTGTTATCGATGGCATTGTTTGACCTATCAGATTTTTTGTACTCAAATGATGGAACATCACCTCTTCGTTATTTTCTGTATATAACAGATTCATTTGATAATCACTAAGCAAGGTTCCTGTTTTTGCAATCGTAAAGGTATATTGCATATCCATTCCTGAAATTTTTTTCAATAAATGCTCCTTCAGTTGCCATGCAAAGTGTTTCAAAACATCATCCGAAAGGAAATTCCAGTCTTTTCTTAAGATTGCATAATCATACCAGATTTCCTCTCCCGGAAGGATTTCTCTCTTTTCTGATGCATCGATTTTTTCTTTCGTATTCTCATCAATGGTAAAGACTTCTCGAAATTCCACTTTCTCCAGTTCTATCTTTGGACAATAGACCGGATCCTGGCTTTCGTTGCGAAAACCAACTCTAATTCCAGCTTCATCACCTGAGAATGTGCTTTCTACAAAAATATCCAGCCAAAGCTGACTTCCATCACGTACAACAACCGGCTGTGAAGCTTCAAATGTTCCCTTCACCTCTGCTCCAAATTCTCTCAGAACTGATTCAAAGCTGGCAGATAACGGATAAGATCCTGGTTCATCACCTCTTAAGATCCATTTCACCGAAGCAGATTCCTGTCCCGTAATTGAGCCAAGCGAAATCACCTCGGATGCATCTGAAACATCCGTATCCACTAAAGCGAGTCCTTCCGGAACATTTAATTTTGCATTACACTGATCCAATACGAAACGACTCTCTGCCTGATTAACAATCGTTAATTCCACATCAAAGAAATCTTTCAGCCATGAGGCAGTAAGTGGTATGTCAAGCATCGCCAGCGGCGGCGTTATATCAGAGCTATATCTTCTGCTTCCACCCACAGAAGGAATAGATAATCCGGCGACATAAACTCTTCTTCCTCCACGATCAATCACAGACGGAGCAGAAATACATTTTCCATTTCCATTGTAACAGAAACTTACCTGGCTAGGTTTTGACTGCATACCATAGTATAGTTGGAGATCATACTTCACTACATTCATATTGGCTGGATCAGTAACATCGATCCCTGCCGTTTCTATTTCCTCCAATGTCATACGCTCGGCTGTCACCTCACCGACCACTAGTTCTTTTTCCTCGATTTCAATAGTCAGATCTCGTAAAACACCTTTTTCCACTGTAATCTGCTGACTAGCCGGAAGATACCCATTCTTATAAACACCAATCACATAAATTCCATCCGGTGCATTCAAAACTGTTTCGCCTTTACCATCGGTCTGCAGAATAGACATATCATCCGTGCCTAAATCAAAATACACACCTGCATCCGGAACAGTACTTCCGTTTTTGTCTATTACCTTTATATTCAGTATACCTGCTTTTGATGTGTTCAGAACTCTAACCATCAGTTCTGACTCTCCCTGATTCCCAGCCTCATCCTTAACTGTAAGTGTTACCTTATAAGTTCCTTCTGCTGTATAGGTGTGGGAAACATTTTCTTTTTTCGCTCCAGAACCATCTCCAAAATCCCATAGCCATTCCGTGATTCCCCGGTTATCCGTTGATTTATCTCCCCAAAATTCTATTTCCTTATTAACTTCACCCACAGTATTTCCAAGGATTCGACTCTGAGGAGCTTCTAAATCTGGTTGCTGGCCAAGAACAGTAATTCTTACTGCATTGCTTGCAGATGTATTGCCATTCACATCATAAGAAACGATGCGGTAATCCCATACTTCATCCTTTTCTACCAATTGATCTGTATAAGTTCTTATTTTCTTTTCAGCTTCAATCCACTCAATATTAGAATATTCATCTTCTTCCGGACTTTTTCTTTGGATCAAGAATCCGTAAAGATCTTCTTCCTCTTCACTTGTCCAATTAAGTCTAATTTCCCCCTCTACACTGTTTCCTGAAAGAACTGCTTCTTTCGGAGCTGTTATATCCACTTGATATTCTACCGTGCAGGTTTCTCCCATATTTCCTTTGTCATCCATACAAACAATCTGCAACTGAACATTTCCAGATTTTGTTTTTTCCGGAAGGAATGGCAATTCTATAACCTGATCATTTCCGCTTAACGGTTGATCTTCAAGTTTGATCCATTCTTCCTCATTTATACTGTAAGATGAGTAAAGTTTTGCAAGTGCTGTACTCTGGGAAAGCTGTACGTTAATGCGGCTTCCTGTGCCAAGTGTAGAGCCTTTTTCTGGATATATACCAAGAATCTCCGGCATTTTAACCTGTGAATATTCAAATTTCAGATTTTCACTGCATCCAGAAAATATCGAATCATTTATTTCTGGCGGAGTCCCAATAAAACAAACCAATAGAAGATTGCTACAGCCCGCAAAGGCTTCCCAGCCTATCTCTGTCACCTGTTCCGGTATCGTGATTTCTTCCAGTGCTGTACATCCTTTAAATGCATAAGCTTCGATCATTGTAAGTGTGGACGGTAATGTCGCCTTCTCAAGCCCTTTCATATCAGCAAACAGATATGCAGGAATCTGTGTTACGCCCTCCGGTATCACGATTTCTTTCACTTCCGGGCATCCGTAAAATACAGCACCGCTTCCACCAACAACCTGCTTTATATTTGCCGGATAATGAATCTCTTTCAATGAACTACAGTTCCCAAATGCATCATTTCCGATCTTCTCTACACTGTCCGGAATATCTGCTTTTACAAGTGCGCTGCAGCCTGCAAATGCATAGGATTCAATCTCCTCTACCT
>JAUNAE010000398.1 GCA_030527765.1 Eubacteriales bacterium | reverse complement strand
ATGTACGTTGTTATCCAAAGCTATAAAGCCAGCGAGGAAGGTGGGGACGTTGGAACTATTTCGTATACCGTGGAAATGAAGGAATATCGTGTTCCTGAGGTGACGAAATATAAGGTCACCACCAAGGTTGAGAAGAAAAAGAAGAAAACCAAAGCCAAGAAAAAGAGCAGCGGCAAGCGGGTAGATAACAAGAAAAAGCCTAAGACGTATACCGTCAAAAAGGGCGATTGTCTTTGGAATATCGCAAAGAAGTTTTATGGCAACGGGGCGCAGTATAAGAAAATATACAATGCCAACAAAAACAAAATCAAAAATCCGAATATCATTCAGATAGGCTGGAAATTGACGATTCCATAAGGGGGGTGAGCTGTTGAACAACCTTGTATTGAGGATTGGAAGGGATGGCAGTTTATATGATTATTCCCAGATCATCACAAAACTGACCTTCTCAGGAAGGAAGGGAGCCGCCCCACGAAGTATAGATGTAAGTCTTGCCGAGGTGGAAAGTATTGCAAAAAAGGAACTCGATTCTGGAGAAGGTCAGCAGTGTTATCTGTATCTCGATGGGAAAGAGATATTCAGAGGGCTTCTCATGACCGATGGAAGGGGAAGCAAGAAGAATATCCCGTTAAAAGCCTATGACGATTGTGTGAGGTTAAGTAATAACAAAGACAGCTTTTCCTATAATGGCAAAACCGCCTCGTATATCGTGAAGGATTGCATCAGTAAGATGGGGCTGAAAGCCGGAACCATTGCCAGCACTTCCCATAGCATAGATGAGCTTGTAAAAAAGGCTACGACATATTGGGATGTGATCGAGGATGCTTTAAGCCAGACGTATAAAGCGACCGGAGATCGGTATTATGTGTATGCGTCAAAAGGCAAGATATACCTGAAAAAGAGGGTCGGCACAAAGACGATGCCGCATCTCTCGACAGCGACAAATATTATATCTTGGGATTATGAAAGATCGATCTATAACACGAGAACACGAGTAAAGCTCGTCACCTCAAAGGGTGACAAGAAGGGCGAAAAGATCAACAGTTCTTTGGAAAAAAAGATCGGCAGATTTCAGGATATGGAGACTGTGGATGAGGATATCAAACAGACTGAGATCAATCAGAGGCTTAGTGTTTTCAACAGAGAAAAAGCGGCAGTGTCGCAGACGTTGAAGATTACGGCAATGGGCGATATCTCATGTGTTGCCGGAGGCTGTGCATATGTTGAAATACCGGAAGCCAGCATCAAACGAATGATGTATATCGAAGAGGATAGCCACACGTTTGAAGGTGGGAAACACACTATGTCACTGACGATGAGCTACGACAAGGTGACTGTCCCGGGCAGCGGTGGTTCGTCCAGCCCCAATAAAACATACAAGGTCGGAGATATTGTACGGTTTAAGGGCGGCTATCATTATGTTAGCTCAGATGCAAAAAATCCGACTGGTTCCAAGTGCGCCGCAGGAAATGCGAAAATCACGCATATCAACACGGCATCATGGGCAATCCATCCGTATTGTTTGGTGCATACCGACAGCAGTTCCAGAGTTTATGGCTGGGTTGATAAAGATTCGTTCTCATGACGATTGGAGGTGTAAAAGGTGGGAAGCATAAAGCAGGTGATCCAACAGTGCATCGATACGGAGATGCCTACAATCGAGGTGGGAGTTGTGACGAGTGCGGATCCGGTGGAGATGGTTCTGGAAGATGATATCAGAATCACATTATCTGAATTGTCTTTGGTGATACCGTCAGGAAAGAGACCATTTGTCTTGAACGAAAGGTTGTACCTTTTGTCGTTGTACAAAGGCAAAATATATTATGTCTTAGATAGGGTGTGAAGATATGGACGAAGATGGAATTTTAGAAATCTCTATCGGTGACGAGATAGAGGAAGAAGAACCGGTCTACCGTACCTATCGAATGGACTTTGAGAACAAACGTATCATTGGGATGGTAGACGGCTTGGAAGCATCCATGCAGGCAGCCTTTAAGGCGATGCAGACGAAACGGTTTGCATATTTGATTTATGACAGCCAGTATGGGTGTGATGTATTTAACAAAATCGGGAATTTGGATTTGAGCTCAGCATATCTGGACAATGACATTCCGGCTATGATCGAGGATGCTTTCTTGAATGACGAGACAATCCTTGGGATTGAAGATTTGGAATACGAGATTCAGGGGCGTGATGGAGTGGTAATCCAATTTACGATATCGACAATATTTGGCGATGCAGTGGTCGAGGGGGTGATAGACGATGAGTAGCATTAGAAATATAGATGAATTGTCACTGGATGATATCACAGAAGAATTCCTCCGGGATGAGTGCATCGATATGGGGGATGAACTGGGAGTTGATACCCGGCAGGGGAGCATTTATAGGGATGCAGCCGAGGGTCATATCATCCGAACGGCGAAGTTTTTCAGCGACCTGAGACAGGTTGCTGAGATTATCTCGTTGAATACTTGTACAGGGGATGTACTGGACGAAAAGCTGAGAGAAAGAGGGCTTTCCAGAAATCCGGCAGAAGCGACACCAGCAAAGTATTTGGTGGATTTTGTCGGAACTCCACCCGAGATTGATGCAGAACTGTTATGCGAAGAATATGTATTCAATCTTCAGATGGAGGATGAAAAATATATTCTTGTGTCGCAGACGCTAGGAAGCGAGGCGAATAACCTTGTTCCTGGCACGGTGGTTATCCCTGATATTGATGTAAACGGGCTGATAAGTGCACGCCTCGGAAAGCTGGTCGTACCGGCTATCGATGTCGAGGACGATGATTCAGCGAGGGAAAGATTGATCAATAGAATATCTGGACCCGATGAAAACGGGAACAAGAGTCAGGTCAAAACTTGGTGTGAGTCTGTGGAAGGCGTAGGAAGAGCGAGGATCATTCCCTTGTGGAATGGACCGAATACCGTACAAGGTGTGATCATTGGGAAAGATGGAGGCGTACCGGCAGACATTGTGGTAGCGAATGTACAGAAATACATCGACCCTGGGGCTGAAGGAATGGGCGAAGGGGTGGCCAATATTGGCCAGTTTTTCACAGCTGTTGCAGCGGAACCTGTAGTTGTGAATATTACCGTGTCTGTATTGAAATCTTCCGATGCATCGTATTCCGAGATACAGGAAGATTTCAAGAAGTTGATGCAGGATTATATTCAGCGAATTGCGCTAACCGACTTTTCGAATGGAATTTCAATCCGTGTTGCTCATGCCGGTGCGCTGTTGGATGGAATGGAAAGCGTGATCGATTATGACAATCTCACACTAAATGGCAGTGGCAGCAACGTGCCGTTTTCCATTTACCAGATCCCTGTACTCGGGGAGGTGAAAGTCGATGGAAATATTTCATAACAGAGATCGTTCCGGGTATGAAGAAATCGTCAGCTATGGTCCGAGATGGTGGACGGAATATCTGGAGATGGATGCGAACTATCGTTTTGCCGGATGGACGCTTGACTTGATGGCTCATTTTCTGGAACGGATCATCAAAAATCAGTATCCGCTGAATGCCGATGAACAGACCATAGAGCTGTTGGAGAAATTGCTGCATATTGAG
>JAUNAE010000397.1 GCA_030527765.1 Eubacteriales bacterium | reverse complement strand
CGGCTCCGGGATCTTTCCATTCCACTCATAAGTCTTCTCTGCAGATACAAGACTGGAGTTTCCGCTCTGAATATTGATGTCCCCCCACTCTTCTTCTGTTCCCATATAATACACAGACTGCAGATTATTACAATCCAGGAATGCATTATATCCCACACTGAACACATAGTCCGGAATCAGCACACGGTTAAGGTTTGTACATCCGCAGAAGGTACTTTCGTTAACCTCTGTGATCTGTCCGGGAAGTTCAATTTCAGTCAGCTTACTGCAATTATAAAACGCAGATCCTCCAATCTTCTTTACGGTACTCGGGATTGTAATCGCCGACAGATTACGACAATCCTCGAAAGCATTACTTCCGATTTCTGTAAGTCCTTCCGGAAGAGTCATATTTCGCAGTGTAATACATTCCTGAAAAGCACTTTCTCCAATACTTCGCAAATTACTTCCAAGAGAAATCGTTCTCAGGTTGCTGCAGTCCTGAAACGCAGATGTTCGATTCTTATCACAGAATCCGGTATAGTGATACTTTTTATTTTGTTACAGCCCGAAAATGCATAGGCTCCTATGCTTGTCATACCTTCTTCCATTTCAACTGCCAAAATGGTGTCCTTCGCATCTTTCCATGGAACTTCGGAAGCACCGGAGAATCCCCTCATATCACCTGTTCCGGAAATCTTCAGTACATGATCCACTGTCACCTGCCATGTAAGATTGTCTCCACAGGATCCTTCTTCCGTATCCGCCTCTTCGTAATCTCCTACCTCTTCAACTGCGTCATCGGAACCACTGACAAGGAGATCTTCCCGGGCAGCTTCATTCCCCTCTTCCGACAGCACTGCTTCTGCCTCTTCCGGAAAGCTGTCTGCTGCCTCGATCAGAAGTTCTGCCTGATCAAATTCTTCATTTGAATGATCTGCACCATCCAATAACGTACCGGAGGTTTCCGGGATGTTCACCGGGGATTCCTGTTCTCCCACAAGGTCCGAACTCACATCGTTCTCACTCTCCACCCCGTCTGTTAACTCTTCCGCAAACAGATTCACCGGCATACTCGTTATCAGCACAGCCCCCGCCAATACTATCCCAAATAATTGATGAATTCGTCTTTTTTTCATACCCATTGCCCCATACTCTTTCCATTGCCAAACTCTTCCATCAGCCTGAGCAAACATTTCGATCCGGAATTTACACTCCTCTGAAATACTTGCTTTTTCTGACTTTTATTTTATCACATCTGACACATAATACAGAAAATATTTACAAAAAAACTCATAATAAAAAAGCTCTTATGTGTTATTCAGAATTTTCGTCTTCTGAAAACACATAAAAGCTCTTCTAAATCCTTGCTTTCAAAGATTTCGATCACGCCGGTTGGCATTTTTTCTGAGCCAGTTGCCGATGTTCGTCATACACATTAAGAGGGTTACAAGGAAAACACCCGGAATCAGAATCATCCACCAGGCCTTTGTCATCATTGCTTTTTCCGCCATGGAGAGCATACTTCCCCAGGATATCACCTCTATCGGAAGTCCCATTCCCATAAAACTCAAAGTCGATTCCATGGCAATAGCGGAGCGCACATTCATAACAACCATAAACATAATCGATGAAATAAAATTCGGTGCAAGATGCTGCCTCAGTATATGCCAGAAACTTCCTCCCATACACCTGGAAGCTATCACGTACTCGCTGGATCGAATTTGCCTCACTTCTGTCCGAATGACTTTTGCAATTGAACACCATCCGGTGATGCCCATCACCACTGACAAGGATAATACACTTGGTTTTCCCAGGATCGCCTGAAGAAAGATTGTAATCAAAAGTGTCGGTACACTTAACAGAATTTCCGTTATACGCATCATCACACTGTCCAGCCATACCGGTCCCGCTCCACTGACTGCCCCGTAAATAATAGCAATCCCGGTAGACAGAACCGTAGCAAAGAATCCAATCGTCAGGGAAATTCTTCCTCCATACCAGATACAGGAAAAAATATCTCTTCCCAGAGTGTCTGTTCCCAAAAGGAATTCCCGATCAGGCACTTTAGAATAATTAATAAGATCCAGATAAGTCGGATCTTTCGTCATAAGAAGATTCGCCCCAAGGCAGCCGGCCACAATCAATCCCAGCAGAATTATAGAAAAGATCGGCAGATGATTTCGAGTTTTTTTAGCCGGCGATGCAGCTTCTTCCTATAGATAAAATGGTATCATGCTATTTCAGGCTCAACAAGCCGGGGTGGGGGTTGTTTTTGAGCATTATTTTTTAATTTTTTATACATTTAAAGCAAGGAACTTACTTAATTCGGTTAAAATTCATCCGGCATAAGAGAAGAAAGTGTTATCTCTGACCAGGAATATTCGTTCATATACTCGCCTCGGAAGCGCTGGATCGCCTGCGGATCCCCCTTCTGATATTCGAACAGATCACAGTTCACTTTTTCCGGAACAATACGTCGCTGGCTGTTCTGGGTTTCCAGAATATCTTCGATGCCATATTCCTTCAGTTCGGTCATAAGGTTCATAAATGTCTTGCGGCATCTTGTCAGAGTTGCCGGATTTACCGTTTCATTCTCCCAGAGCATGCTGATAATCGCTTCTCTGGATGTGAAATTTTCTTTGCGATCCACAAGAATAGCAAGAAGCTCTCTTGCCTTCGCTGAACGGAAAGCAATCGGTTTGTTATCCACAAGAACCTCAAAATATCCAAAGGTATGAATTTCCACAGTGTGCGCATTTGCGGTTTTTGGAAACTTCAGAACGGATTTCTCAGGTTCTTTTTTCATTTCACCTGCCTCAAGCGGATGTTCGTCCACATCCACAACAATGGAATAGCCCCACATCTTTCCGTCGGAATGGCGCACAGAGCGCATACGGTCAAAAACACGAATGACTCTTCCGTCTTTTCTCTGTAAACGGTAAACGGTCTGCACGGTATGTGGATACTGCATTAGAGAGGTAATAGAATCAATAATCAAATGACGGTCTTCCGGCAATACCATTTCCAGATAGATATCCTTCATCTTCTCATGAATATCCTGATGTGTGTATCCTGTCATCTGGCAGAAATTGTCACTGACGTAATCAATGTGTATTGGATCATGCAGCGCACAGCGATGAAATCCACTTGGCAGATTGTCAATAAGGACACGATAGTCATCTCGAAGATCTGCAAGTTTCCGGCTTTTTTCCTTAAGGTTATCCAGCCGTTCCTGCTGCTCTGAGTAATCTACGCAGGCAAAAACAATCCAGGCATCTCCAAGATTTCCTCCAAAGATCTGTACCGGCAGATAACTGTAATCTCTTTTTCTCAGACGGACACAAATATCATCTACCTCTTCTCCCTCTGTGAGAGCCTGCACATAAGCACGGAATTTCGGAATATCCTCAGGATGAATGGATGTCATCAGCAGATTTCCTGTATAGCGGTTGTAATCTTTCACCGTCTCATAATCCAGCATAGAAAGAAGTTTCTCATTCATTCTGCGGATTGGCAGATGTTCTTCTTTTGAACAGCAGATCAGTCCCGTCGGGAATGTCTGAAGAAGTCTTCTGTCATCCAGTGTGTTCATCTGTC
>JAUNAE010000396.1 GCA_030527765.1 Eubacteriales bacterium | reverse complement strand
ATTATAGGCAGGAATTACAATGTATAATTTGTCCATTTTGTTTCTCTCTTTTCTTAAATATTATCCAATATGAAGTGCCCTGGAATTCTTTCCATGGCCGATTTGCTTCGTCTTTGCAACAAACAGATCTTCAGGAACATACGATTTCAAAATCTCATACACCTCATATTCCCTTTCTTCCCGAATCATCTGCGTATAGGTTCCAAGAAGAATTCCTTTTACCTTATGAAACACACCCATCTGAGAAAGCTGCGCCATATAGGTGGAAATCTGTGGAGTGCTCCCTCCCATGGACTCCAGGAACAACACGCTGTCAGACAGTTCCGGAAAATAAGGAGTTCCGGCAAGTTTCAAAAAGCAGCGGATATTTCCTCCGAGAACCCGTTCGTTCTCAATGAGATTTTGTGCACTTCCCTTTCCCTGAAGTGTCACCCATTCCGCGAGAAAGAGCTCATCATCCCCATTCAAATATTTTTCAAACAACCAACGTTGTTCTCCGGATTCGTCCCACAGAATGGTTTTCACTTGAAACAATACCGAGGTCTTTCCTGTCTGCGCATAAATCCCGTTTATGATGGTTGTAAGATCGCTGTATCCATGAAAAATGGCACGGGAATTTCGAATCGCCTCCCAATCCAGAAATGGAAGAAGCTCATTTCCCCGGTCCCCTCCGGATATGTCAAAAATCATATCAACTTCCGGATCGGCAAACAGGTTATTTAATGCCTGCGCACGCTCTTTCGGTGCGACACCTGCACGGCTGTTTTCAAAAATATAATCTCCAATTCTGCAATCCACGCCTGCAGAATCAAAGAAACGACAGAGATCCTTAAGCATCTCATTGTCGCTTTCAGGTAATCCATTGGAGCATCCGATCAGTGCAATTGTTTTGTAATGATGGATTGCGGTATTAGAATTGATATGGTTGACATTTGAATTCATAGGGCTAAAATCAGAATTCATCCGGCTCCGGCATAATAATTGCGGCTGCAATGTACGCAATGACTCCGGCACCTGCAAACAGAGTGACTCCAACCCACGCAAGACGAATCAGTGTAGGATCACATCCGAAATACTCTGCAATACCTCCGCAAACACCGCAGATTTTCTGATCATGGCTTTTTCTAAGTTTTTTCATATAGATATCTCCTTCCTGCAATTTATTTAACCGAATCAAGTAAGTGAAAGCGGATTGCGAATATCCGCTTGACTTTTACAACTTGTAGATCGTTCAAAAAAGGAATAACAGAATTGCTTTTAATACTGAAATCCAGTTTTATTGTAAGATATTTGTCTGTATTTTTCAACGATTCAGAGAATTTATCCTGAATTTTCTCTAGATTACTCCCGGATTATTCCCGGAATGCTTTATTCTAGACCCCTTTATTCTAGAATCCCTCTTTTCGCCGTTGTTTCCGCAGTTCTGCTCTCTTTTCTCCGGCTTCCCATTCCATTTTCTCTGAAACAGACTCTACTACAAGGCCGGGAACTTCCTGGGGACGTCTGTTCTCATCTACACCAACCATTACAAAATATGCACGATTGATCATGTGCCGCATTCCGTCTCGTGCTTCTAAGTAGGTATCAATACGTACTTCCATAGATGATCTTCCTACATAAGTGATTTTTCCAATCAAAACAACCGTATCATCTTCCCTTGCACCTTCTTTGAAATACATATTGTCAACTGCCACCGTCAGCACATCCATCTCCGAATGTCTGCGGCCAACCAGTCCGGCAAGTTCATCAATCCAGGCTAACAGCATCCCGCCGAACAAATATCCGGAAGAATTCAGATCCTTAGGCATAATCAGATGGGACTGCTCGGATCTGGAATCCTGTACACGCTTTTTCCTTCGTTCCTCCATCTTGAGGTCCTCCATTTTATGTTCTGTTCTTAATTATTTCTATTATATCATAAGGATCTTAAGATAGATAGCGGGCATTCCCGGTAAACGATGCAGACGAGCGCAATCCCGTTTTTGCTTTATTGTTCATGAACGAAATTACTTATAAAACGAAAACAACTCCCAAACTCTTACAGAATACACGAATGTGTTCCAAAGAGTTCGGGAGTTATGTTAGTTATACCATATAAGCCTTACAGTGAGTAAAGAATTATTTATCTTGCCGCTTAAGCTTTTGCTGTATCAAATCGAGTAACAATCATATGAATCAAATAAGGAATCAGAATTACCGGAATTGCAAGATAAGCAATGAAACTGTAAGCTCTGGCAATCAAGGTCAAAAGGCCAAACTGCGCAATGGCAAAATCAACCAGGCAGCAGACCAACGCAATGATCACTGTTTTTGCAATCGGTTTTCCCTGCTCAGTAACCTTCTTCTCTTCCGGAGTTTCGATCGCATTTCCCACACGCTTCACCATCGCAGCTACCATATTGACTGCAGTGGAGACCGCTCCGAGAATAATCAGCACCGAAATGATTGGAGTCAGCACGCCCGCACCAACACCTTGCTGTACCATAAACAGTGTCGGAACACTCTGATTCCCCATCTCAGGGTTGGCATAAACCGTCAGCAATCCCAACACTACTGCGATCATCAACACAGAATTCAAAAGCCATCCAATGATCATGCTCTTTTTCACGTCTTCTGATTTAGAAAATGTCTTTCCGTGCTGAACAAAGACTGCTACATTACAAAGCTGAAAAGTACCATACAAAAATGCAGACCAGAGTGCTTTTCCAAAAGGTAATTTCTCCGCAGTCATAACGGAAATCGACGTACGAATGCCATCCAGATTCGTTGCGATATTTGGGATATACACCACCAGGAGCCCAATGATAATCACAGCCGAGAGAACAGAGGACACTCTTCGAACAAGATCAGTACCAAAGATCGCAACAACAAAGATAAATGCACCAATGATCAATGTGCATAACAGATATGGAAGTCCTGTCACTGCACTTAAAGTTGCGCCTCCTGTAGCGAAGGCAACCGCCGGCGCAACGCACATAACCACAATATAAAGAAACTCAAACAGGTTGGAAAATACAGGAGCATATTTTCCGTAAAACCTGTTGTTGTATGATCGATAATCATACACTTCATGATTTCTGGCATAACGCAGGCAGTACCAGAAGAACAGTGCATTATATGCCATGGAAACTGCCGGAAGAAACAGACTGTAGGCTCCATAGCGCAAAAAATAGGAATACAGCTGTGCTCCTGAAGCAAAACCACCTCCAAAATGAGTGGTAAACCATACAAAAGCAACACCCAATATCAGCGCACCGGATGTTTTTGATGTTCTTGAGTCATTCGAATTCATAAAAAACCTCTCTTCGTATTGTAACTTTTCGATACAATAATCCTCATATTACTCTTCGTTGTCATTTGATGCATTTACTCGAGTAAGTGTCTCGAACGCATCCATTATCATCTCATATGTGATCTGATAAGGATTGTGATCGATATCCGGCATTGCCAGGGCCTTCTGGATGACAGATTCCTGATCCTGAATCGTAAGACCCAGATCCATAAGTGTCGTCGGAAGTCCGACAGCTTTGTTGAAAGCATACATTTTCTCAAAAGTACCCTTCATCGTCGGCTCCATCTTCTC
>JAUNAE010000395.1 GCA_030527765.1 Eubacteriales bacterium | reverse complement strand
GTGTGAGGAGTAGAAAACGCAGCGTGTCACAAGAACTGTATCGCTCGGGCGTGTGTCGTGAGTCTTCTGTATGAAAAAGATTTGCCAACGAACACTTGACAGTGACTTCAGAAAATTCTATAAATTCAAGACTCGCATTTTCACTTCAAAAGGTATAGAATGATTATATCTGGAGTTTTTTAACAGAAGCTGTCGTAACTGTGAAGGTACTGAACAGTTACAAGCTGTCAAAATCTTCAGAATACCCTAAAATTTGAATAATGATAAGGAGCAAACAATCGTGGAAGTATTTTACAGAATTGTAGCGCTGCTTGGCGGACTTGCCCTGTTCCTGTACGGAATGCAAGTTATGGGGGACGGACTTAAAAACAGTTCCGGAGGTGCTCTCAAGGCAGCCCTCGCCAGGGTAACCAACAAACCGGCCATGGGATTCATTCTTGGTATGTTTGTCACCGCCATGATCCAGAGTTCCACTGCAACGATCGTCCTTACGGTCGGACTTGTCGGTGCCGGATTTCTGACCTTCAACCAGTCCATTGGCATTATCCTCGGTGCAAACGTTGGTACCGCCATCACTGCACAGGTCATCCGATTGATGGACGTAGAAGCAGATGCCAGCAGCATACTTTACTTCTTCAAATCCGACAACCTGTCCGCTATGGCACTGGTCATCGGTATTGTCCTGCTGATGTTTATTAAGAAGCGTTCCGCTTCTGCAGTTGGAACAATCTGCATGGGATTTGGTATCCTGTTTGTCGGCCTCGTTAACATGAGTGCCGCCGTTTCCACCATGAGCGACAGTTTAAGTCATCTGCTTGTTGCTTTTGAGAACAACTATTTCCTTGGATTCTTATCCGGTGTCGGTGTAACAGGAATCATTCAGAGTTCCTCTGCCGTTGTCGGTATTCTGCAGTCCATTGCAAGTTCCGTTGGTGTTCATTTTTGCGGTGTTTTCGCTGTTATTATCGGTGTTAACATCGGTGACTGTATCACCACTTTCCTTGTCTGTCGTATCGGAGCGAAACCGGAACAGGTTCGTGCCTGCATGATTCACATTATTTACAACGTATGTGCAGCACTCCTCATTTTTGCCGCTGTTCTGATCGGACATGGCACCGGCCTGATTCCGGAAGCCGTATGGAATGCAAAACTGAATTCCGGTGGTGTCGCTAACGTACATGGTATGTTCCGTCTCATCCCTGCAGTCCTTCTTCTTCCTTGCAGCGGATTTTTTGCAAAAATTGCCGCTCGCATCGTACCGGACAAGCCGGTGGATACAGAAGATGCAGACATCGAGAAAAACCTCAGAGAGCTGGATCCTCGTCTGATCGAAAACCCGAGCATCGCTCTTTCAGAGTCCAATCATCTGATCGATCATATGTCCGATGTAGCATTCAAAAACTACACTGCAGCTGTGAATCAGATCTTTGGGTTTACCGAGAAACGTCATGGCAAAATTCAGCATCGTGAAGATCTCCTGGATCGAATGACCGATGCCGCTAACCAGTATGTTCTTGCCATCACACCGCACGTCACTCTCCAATCAGACGACGTTGCTCAGAATTTTCAGCTCAAGGTCATGACTATTTTTGAACGTATCGGTGACCGTGCAGACAACATCAACGACAGCATGGCAAAACTGAATGCAGCGAACAAAGCATTTTCTCCTGCAGCTCAGGCGGATATCCGCGTTCTCACAGATGCTGTTCGTGAGACTCTTGAGATTTCCGTGCAGGCATATAAGAATCTTGACTACACTCTTGCCCGCCGCATCGAGCCTATGGAAGAAGTTGTCGATGAGCTGGTGGAAGCTCTCAGAAACCGTCATGTTACCCGTATGACCAAAGGTGTCTGCGAGGCTCTGAACGGTATTGAGTATGAGAATGTTCTTCAGACGCTCGGACGTGTATCCGACCAGTGTTCTGATCTCGGCGTATATCTGCTGAGTATGAATGATCCTTCCATTCGCGGTAACGAACATCGCTATATTCACAACCTGCATCATTCCAATGATCAGGAATACCTTGGTCACTTCACCGAGGCATATAACAAGTATTTCGGAATGCTGAATTCCATCAACGATGAGAATTCCAAAGTCACCGTGATGGATCCGGAGACAATTACTGATTAATCAAAAGACCCGCCTGTACAAGCAGTCTCATGACGCTCTGTACAGACGGGTCTTCTTATTTCAGTGACTTTTAGATCAGTGATTTACACTCTCAGTGATGTTCCATCTCAATAACGTTTCATCTCAGTGATGTTTGACATTCCATCAAAGTTTTGCTACGCCGCTCTTTCTTGCTGCTTCTGCAACTGCTTTTGCAACTGCCGGTCCAACCTTCGGATCGAACGCCTGCGGAATGATGTTCTCCGCATTCAGCTCATCCTCAGGAATCAGGCTTGCCAATGCTTCTGCTGCTGCCATCTTCATTTCCTCATTGATATCTGTTGCACGAACATCGAATGCTCCGCGGAAGATACCAGGGAATGCAAGAACGTTGTTGATCTGGTTCGGATAATCACTTCTTCCGGTAGATACAACAGCTGCTCCGCCGGCTTTTGCCTCGTCCGGGAAAATCTCCGGTGTCGGGTTCGCGCATGCAAAAATAATCGGTTTTTCGTTCATGGTAGCAACCATTTCTTTTGTAACAGTGCCAGGTGCGGAAACACCGATGAACACATCTGCTCCTACCAGTGCATCTGCAAGACTTCCCGGTTTCTTCTCCAGGTTGGTAACCTGTGCCATTTCTTCTTTGATCCAGTTCAGGCCTTCACGTCCTTCATAGATCGCACCCTTTCTGTCACACATGGTTACATTCTTGAAACCTGCGGAAAGAAGAAGTTTTACGATAGCGATTGCTGCAGCTCCTGCTCCGGAAGTTACAACTTTGACTTCCTCTTTTTTCTTTCCAACAACCTTCAGAGCGTTGGTCAGACCTGCAAGAGTGATGACTGCAGTACCATGCTGGTCATCATGGAAAATCGGAATGTCACATTTTTCTTTCAGCTTACGCTCAATTTCGAAGCATCTCGGTGCAGAAATATCCTCAAGGTTAATTCCGCCCCAGGATCCGGACATCAGTGCAACTGCATTAACGAACTCATCTACATCCTTTGTCTTTACGCAAAGAGGAACTGCATCAACATCTCCGAATGCTTTGAAGAGGACACATTTACCCTCCATTACCGGCATTCCTGCTTCCGGTCCGATATCACCAAGACCAAGTACTGCGGAACCGTCTGTAATAACTGCACAAAGATTGTGACGACGAGTCAGTTCATAGGATTTTTCGATATCCTTCTGAATTTCCAGACAAGGCTGTGCAACTCCAGGAGTGTATGCAAGAGAAAGGTCCTCTTTTGTTTTCACCGGTACACGGGAAATCATTTCAATCTTTCCAGCCCACTCTCCATGTAATCTTAATGACTCTTTTGCGTAATCCATGATCATTCTCCTTTTTCTTAACATTCTTTTTGTCGTATCTCTCTAGTCAAACCTGCAGTCCTGCCGCCTCAGTCATCCTATTAAGAGATTCACCTCAGCCGGGGAGACCCCCATCTTCTATAAGTGGGGGATAACAAATTAGT
>JAUNAE010000394.1 GCA_030527765.1 Eubacteriales bacterium | reverse complement strand
AGAGGTCGTTGGTTTCTTTGGAATAATTTCCTTTGAAAGCTCCTCCTGCGGCATAGAAAGACTGCATCTTAGAAGATCCTTTTTCATGTTTTCGGCATGCTGGTAGCGATCTTCCGGTCGGTAGCTGCATGCCTTGCGAAGAACATTTGCAAGGGCAGGGCCGCCAAGAGCCGGATCCGGAAGAGGATCTTTGCCTTGCATTCTCTGCGTGAATGCCTGAGAGTTTTCTTCGTAGCTCGGTGCAGTTCCGAAAGGCCGTACAAAAGGAAGACGGCCGAGATTCAGAAGACGATAAAGTACAAGACCGAGAGAGTAGATATCCACGGTGTTGCCGTAATGGCGTTCATTTCGGAAGATTTCCGGAGCCATATAGTTAATCGTTCCCTGTACAGACATATTGTTCTGCGTCTGTCCGACATGGCGGGAAACTCCGAAATCTCCCAGCTTGTATTCTCCATATTTGGATACAAAAATATTGGATGGCTTGATATCACGGTGAATAATATCGCTCTTCTCGCAGGCAGTCAGTGCATCACAGATGTTGCTTCCGATTTTGATAACATCTTCCACGGTAAGAACTCTGGAAGTGTTGGAGCCGTAGCAATGTTGATCAAGACTTGTCAGAAGTTCCATCATAATATATTGCTGAAATCCGATGCCGGATTCCTGACGAAGAATTTTGCTGTCCTTGATGGATACGATATTAGTCGCAGTCTGGAGTTCTTCCATCAGGATGATTTCATTTTCCTGGCGCTGAGCGATTTCATAAAAATAATCATTGATCTGCTGGTCATTCAAACCTTCTGCTCGGAGAGAATAGACTTCTGAGATATCCATCGGGATTTTCAGTACTTTCAATGCGGCTTTCTGAGTTCGTCCGTTCTCAAGTTTTTGAATTTCGTATACTTTTCCAAAAGTACCGGAGCCAAGAATATTGACGATGCTCCATTCCGGCCAGGGCAGTTGGATATTTGTGAAATTTTGTGCGTTTCCCATAACTCGTTTACTCTTTCCCTATTTTATATTTCGAGTTGCTATATGACAGTAACCAATGCAAAGTTAAAACTACTTCAGAGCAGTATCCATCCCGGCCACCATCAAAGTATTCTATACTTGATTATATGTAAGACACTTGGTGTTTCTGTAATTTTTCACTACCTTTGTATCTATATTATTTCTATTATAAATAGGATAAAAAAGTGTGTCAATCTTCATAGAAAAATCAGCCGTACAAAATGTACGACTGACGGAAGTGGCACTTATATTTTCTTGCGTATTATTTTTTCAATACACTTCAGAAAATGTTCCTGAAGGATTGATATCTCTGCCATCCGATTTGCGATCTCGGACACGGCGATGGCGGCAAAAATATCCACAAGGACATGCTGCTTCAGAGTCAAGGTAGATATGAAAACAGCAATTGCCCAGACAAAAGCCCATCTTCTAAAACGGGGCAGCCATGAGGGAGCCTTTTCCGGTCGGGTTTGCCGTTGAAAAATCGGAGCCTGCCTCCGAAGCTCGATCCAGCACATCCAGCTGATCATACAGTGAATGGATGGAAACAAGTTGTTGGCTTCATCCACCTGGTATAGAAATATTACAGAGCGACTCCAGAAATCAGTTCCTGTGATTTCCGGTCGTACGTTCGTTGTTGGCAAAAAGATAAAGAACCAAAGACAAACCACTTCTCCGATCAAAAACATCAGGAAAAAATGTCCTGCATTTTTTCGATCTCTGGATGCGAACCAGAGATAGGAGAACGTCCAGAAAATAAAGCATCCCCAATAAATCAACATGGTCCACGGAACAAGAGGAATGCGTTCGTCCAGCGGAAGGGTCATATCATAGTGAAACCTTCCGGAAGCGAGAGCTCTTCCACAAGAATAGACAATTGTATTCAAAGCGAGAGCGAAGAGGGGAAGGAGTAATATCTCACGATTCGTCTTAAGAAGCACCATTATTTTGTTCCTTAAGGTTCTCTGGGAAGAGAGAGACTTTTCAGAGGTCAATCTGTTCTGATTGGTGTTCATTTACTGCATCTCCAATATATTCTCCGTAGTGCACACGGACTTCGTCTTCTTTGAGAAGTTCTTCTGCAATTGACGGAATGAGCTGAATCTGATTCTTTCGGAAAAGAAGAACGATGGTGGAACCGGCCAGTTCAAAATGGCCTTTCTCATTGCCTTTGCAAAAACGGACGTTTTCACGATCATTCACAATTCCGCCCACAACAAGTGCACCGATTTCCGTCTGAACAACCGGACCGAAGTGTTCTGTCGTGAGGAGTGTCCAGCAGCGGCGATTCAGTACAAAAACCGGAATTTTTTCGCAGACAATTGGCTGAACGCTGTGAAGGACTCCGGGAATGTGATGAAGTTCTCCCTGGTATCCATGATCGATATAGCAATAGTGGTGATAATCGGATGCACAGAGACGGAAGATCAGAGCACACCCACCCTGATAGGTCTTGGCAAGTTCCTTATCTTTCAGAAGATCAGATACACGGTAATGGGAATTCTTAAGATGAAAAGTGCTGTCCTCATGAATCGGAAACGCACTCAGCCATCCATCACAGGGACTGATCAAATGTCCCGGGGTGATGTCAATCTGAATTCCGTCTTTGCCTCTGACAAAGAAATCACGGTAGGAGTTAAAACTTTTTCGCTGTGCCTCTGTCAAAGGAATCCCGTTCTTTTTGGCATATCCCTTAATGACAAACTTTGACAGAGGTGACCGGAGAAACCGGATAGCAATTCTGTCCAGATGGCATTTCATAATGATTTTCAGTATACCTCGACCCAGAAGAGTATTATAAAGAAACTCTACAGATGGGTCGTTTGATGGTTTGTTTTTCATAAATCTACTCCTGCTAAAAGAATAACAAGCTCAAGAGCACCCATAAAAAGAACACCGATTTTGCCCGCAAGTTCCGGCTTTTTCAGCTTAAAAGGTGTCAAAAAAGCACAGCCCATGCAAGTCAGTACGATCGGGGCGAGAATTCGGTTGTTCCAGCGATAGTGCAGAGAAGCTCCGAGAATGGTTGGAAGAAACAAAGCGGCGGTGGTGACAGGAAGACCGAGATAATAGGATCTTGCACTGTCCGTTGTGTTCTGACGTTCTTCTTCATCCACGTTAAACCATGCCAGTCGGATCAGAGCGCAGAGAACATAGGCTCCGGAAACATAGAAGGCAAGGCTGCTCTGTTCGCATGCCATGTAGACAATCACTGCCGGAAGTACACCGAAGCAGATCAGATCACTCAGGGAGTCGATCTGGATTCCGAAGCGCTTCTCCTGTACTGTACGGTCTTTCTTTGTAGAAGCAATTTTTCCGTCAAACATATCACAGAAACCGGACCCCATCAGACAGAAGAGGGCGATCTGAATATCTCCATGTAATGCAAAAGTAATTCCCATATATCCAATTAACATTCCAAGATAAGTCATTAAAACTGTGTAATTATATACACCTAACATGATTCTTTCCTCCCGTTGTTTCAAACATAGTAACTATGAAGTCGTTTGCAATAGTTGCTGAAAATTATATTATACTATTTATTATGGAATAGAGCAACTGATACAAGCAAGTTATTATTTATCG
>JAUNAE010000393.1 GCA_030527765.1 Eubacteriales bacterium | reverse complement strand
TTTAGGTGGCTCCGAAGCTCTGAAAAGGTGGCTCTCAAGCATTGAAATAATCAGTCATGCTCATATTGAGCAGTTGCTACTTTTACCGAGTGTGGTGGTGTAAGGCCTTCACGGTTCAGCATGGAATATCCTTCGATGAGCCAATTGAGGATGGCTGACTGCACTTCCGGCTTTGCGAATTCTTTCTTCAAAGTTTTATCTTGCTCCGATTCATCGAAATGCTTCTCAAACGGAATGATGAACAGTCGGTTGCTGCTAAAGACCGTCATATCGTTGATGGCAGGAAGATAATTGGTATTGATGTAAAGTTTGAATAAAGGCTGAAAATCAAAGCTGTTCTCATGAAGAAAACGAGCATTGATGGTGTCATTACCAGTCAGACTCTTTACCTGTGCAGCATTCAGCACTAATCCTTTGCCGGGTTCTGAAATATTCACAAATCTCACACCTGCAAGACGGGCGATATCCTCTGTAGGCTGAGAACTGTTTGCATTCATCTTTTGAGCGAGGGTTTCCGGTCTTGCCGTACATCCATAGGAACCAAGTACCTTTAATACACTTTCGCAGAGAGTTCCTTTGCCATTACGGGTGCTTGCGCCATAGAGGATAGTCATACATTCGTGACGGGTATCTCCGGTGAGACCATAGCCGAACAGTTTCTGCAGAAACCTTGCTTTTTCTTTATCCCCGGACATGATTTCCGAGATAAATTTGTCCCATCGGTCATTGTGAGCATGAGGGTCATAGATGACATTCGATATCTTGGTAAGCTTGTCACTGCTTCCATGTTCTCTGCATTCGAGAGTATTCATGTCGATGGTTCCGTTCTTGCAGTTGAAGATGTATGGATCAGCATCAAACTCGGTTGCAGAAATCGGATGATAAACCTGTGCATCCTTGAGGATGTTGACTCTCGTTCCGTGTGTTTGCCATCGTCTGGTGTAATTCATATATTCCTTGCGCTTATGCTCATCCGTTATTTTCAGAGCATACATATGCAGCAGATTGGCAAGTTCCATGCAAAGCCTCATAGCTTTCAGACCACCGACATCCGGTTGCCAAGTTCCATCCGCATAACAGAACCATGATTTTCTCTCCGGCACATATCGAAGGATAGGTTTATAGAAATCTGCAAAAAGCATTCCTGCACCAATATCTGTCCACGGATACTTTGTGCTATCTTCTGGATGAAGTGATACAAGCCTTGTCATCTCGTCATCGAAATCCTCACTTGCAGGAGCAGGAACAATTGGAGAGTAGAAATTCTTCATTCCGGCAAGTGCAGCATCGATGGTCATTTCTCCGTATGTCTTGTTGCCATGAACCTCATCCCACTTACTGCGAGCAAGTGCTGACTGCCGATACAGTCTGTCTACCTGTTCACGATTGCCGTTACAGTAGAATGCAAGGATGGAGATAAAACCGAGGTCTGCTTCACTATTGGATGGATAATTTGAAACGTCTCCATTCCACAGCTTTCTGAACTTTTCTCCCTGCTTGGATGCCATAGCCTTTGCAAGTACACCATCATCGGTAAGATAACTTTCACGATGTTCCTGCAATTCAGCAGATGATTTCTTTGGAGTCTTGCGTTTCATATACTTATCAAGAAGCCACTGTAGAGCATCCATATTTTCAACAATCTCATTTTTGAGACATGTATCACCCGTGATTGTGACAAAACGATTTGTTGCACCTGCTACATAAACCTCAACATTGCCTTTCTTGATGTAATAAGTATCCTTGTCATAGGTGTATCCATCAGAGGCAAGCAGAATGATTCTCAATCCTGTGCCACTGGGGCTTATCTCGATATATGTGTTTTTGAAATGAGATACAATCTCTGATGCCCAAGCAGTCAATTTGCCATCTTCAATACAATGGTCAAGATCGATGGCGATAGTCTTTTCATCCACACGGATACCGATTCCATCATAGTTTTTCATTGCAGATACTGCGGATGTGAAGTCAGAAAATGTATCAGGATTATCCACATATGCGTGACTTCCGGTTTTAGGATTGTAAGGAACCTTGGTAATCCCGGATTTTCGTTTTTCTGTTTTCCAATCGCACCAAGGAGCATATTCCTTCAGATACGTTGGTATATTTTCTAAATTCATAGGTTTTAATTCCTCCTTCGTTTTGTCTTCATTAGTGAAAGGACAAGAGTTTCTGTTTTAAGTACCGATTTTCAAAATTTCTTTTCTCACTACTCAATGGAGGCGAGATTGTCATTTGCCCGAAAGAATTTATAATTTCTTCCTTCACTGTTCTTTGGACACGAAATTCCCGTTTGACCGAACATTTATGAAAATTATTTCTTCCTACTTACCAATGGAGGTAAGGCTCAGATTTGAGCCATCCTTTTTGTACTTTTCTTTTCTTCTAATTCCTAAAAGAGAAAAGTAATGGAATTTGACGAATTTTTTCATTTTCCTATCCATAAGCGAAAAATCTTATGAAATCGAACTCCCTAACTTATAGCCATGGGAGAATATGAAATCTGACGGTTTAAAAAATTTTTTTATCCTTTCTAACTTCCTAAGGGGATTTAGTGATGGTAATTCCGGCAGAAAATAAAAAATCCTCCGAGTCTATGACCAGAGGGTAGAAAAATTCATAAATTTATGCTATAATTTTGCTATATTTTTGAAAGTGATAAAGGAGATGCGAATGATACTTCCAGAAGAAATAAAACGACTCAGAACACGCTGTTTTCTGACGCAGGAAGACTTTGCCAAGAAATTAGGCGTGGCATTTTCCACTGTAAATCGTTGGGAACAAGGTAAATCAAAGCCGAACCTTGTTGCAATGAAGAATATAAAAGCCTTTTGCGATGAGAACGATATCCCATATGCAGATATTGAGAACGCATGGCTAGACTATAAAGTTGGAGGAAAAAACAATGGTTGATACAAAGAAAGAACAGGAACGTGACGAACTCCATCGTGCCATATGGGCAATTGCAGATGAACTGCGTGGTGCTGTCGATGGATGGGACTTTAAGAACTATGTCCTTGGAACCATGTTCTATCGCTATATATCAGAAAATCTGACAAGCTATATTAATAATGGAGAAATCGACGCCGGAAACACAGACTTTGACTTTGCTCAGATGTCAGATGAAGATGCTGAAGAAGCAAGAGAAGGACTTGTAGAAGAAAAAGGATTCTTTATTCTTCCCAGTGAACTCTTCGCTAATATAAAAAAGAAAAGCAACGCAGATATGGAATGGGCTAAGGCTCATCTGAATGAAAAGCTTGAGGCAGTATTCCGTCATATCGAGGAATCCTCACAAGGAAGTGAGGCAGAAAGCGACTTTGCCGGGCTGTTCGCTGATTTTGATGTAAACAGCAATAAGCTTGGTTCTACTGTCGCTAAGAGAAATGAGAAACTCGTAAAGCTATTAAATGGTGTAGCTGATATGAACCTCGGTTCTGTACAAGACCATGATATCGATGCCTTTGGTGATGCCTATGAGTATCTGATGACCATGTATGCATCGAATGCAGGTAAGTCCGGCGGTGAGTTCTTCACGCCTGCCGATGTATCGGAACTTCTTACTCGCCTTGGGACTGTTGGTAAAACAGAAGTCAATAAGGTATACGATCCAGCCTGTGGCAGCGGAAGTTTGCTCT
>JAUNAE010000392.1 GCA_030527765.1 Eubacteriales bacterium | reverse complement strand
CTTTCGTTATACCGAATTCTCTATTATACCGAAACCATTTTAAACCTCTGATTTTGCAGGGATTACGCAAATGGTTTCGGTATAATATTTTCTATTGTCGCTAATGTATTTTTCAAAAATCGCCTTCCGATACATCATAATTCGGTATAATTTTATAGCGTTTCAAGAACCTCTTTATGATAATGGAATTGCAGGATGATTCCTGACATTATTTTAAGGGAGGCAGTTGCCATGGAGAAACAGCCAGTTACTATTAACGAACTGATATCTCGGATGATGTCTGAACTAAGGCGTATGGGATACAGTGAATCAACACTCTGGAATCAGGATTTCCGTCGAGTCGGAGGCGTGAGAAAGTACTATCGGGATACAGGACGTATTTATTATGATCCTGCGGTCACAGAAGAATATCTTCAGATTCAGAAGAAGCGATATGAGGACGGTGAAATCACGCTCAACACTTATCAAACCAAACTTCGAATTGCAAAGAAACTCAATGTGTTCTTTCTTACAGGTGAAGTTCGTGTTTACGAAAAGAAAGGAACCCGATATTTTTTATCCCCGGCAAATGAACGGATTCTTGACGAGTTCCTTGCTTCCAAGAACTATGGTCGTAACACCAGAGATGATGTCGTGTGGATTGTCAGACGGTATTTATCCTACTGGGAACAGTTGGGACATGGGAGTTTAGAAACAGTAGGTGTGGAAGATGTACGTGAATTTATTTTAAAAACAGCTTCGGAAGTGAAGGTTTCCAGCCTTCATAACATCTTGTTGTACCTTCGTCATTTCCATGAATATTTAAAGGAATTCAACATCCCGGCTCCTGACTGTATCGAATTATTTACATACAAAGTATATCGGGATATGCCGATTCAATCATACGTAACGGATGAGGAACTTCGGAGAATCTTGGCTGTGATTGATACGGATACTGAGATTGGAAAAAGGAATAAGGCAATCATTCTTCTTGCTGCAAGTACAGGACTTCGGGCTGTAGATCTTATTCGTATGAAACTCACAGACATTGACTGGAAAAAAGGTGAAATTAAAGTTTATCAATCAAAAACCGGCAATACCATTCATGTCCCGATTCTTCGTGAAACAGGGGAAGCGTTACAGGATTATATTTTAAATGCACGATCCACTACATCTGGATGCTCGGAAGTTTTTCTCAGAGGTGCCTCACCCAAAACAGCTTTACAAGATGCAAGCTCCATTGGAGATATGTTTAAATCTTATCAAAAGAAAGCAGGAATTGAACGACAGCCATTTGACGGAAAAGGATTTCATGGTCTTCGGAGAAGACTTGCTAAAAAGCTGATTGTTAATGGAAGTTCTTTGATGACAATCGCACAAATCCTGGGACACGAAAATATAAAATCAGCCAGACAGTACCTTTCGTTAAATACAGATAATCTAAAGGAGTGTGCTTTAGGTTTTCAAGGAATTTCTATTAAGAGGGAGGAACTGTTATGACAAGAGGATTTATTAGTGGATTTGCAGAAGATTTAAATCACATGATTGATTTACGAGTTGCTTTGAATTTTTCTGAAAATACATATCTTGAAAGGGCAAAGACATTTGATACCTTTTGTGCAGAGAAATATCCTCAATCAACGGTAATTGTGGAATCTATGGTATGGAATTGGTTAAAAACAGGAGAAGAAAACACAGTGACGCTGCATCGAAAAGCAGCCTTCTTAAGAACCTTTGCAAAGTATCAAAAAAGTGTGGGTAAGCCAGCATACGTAATTCCGGAGGCGTTTACATCTGGCTACAAAGTTTTTGTTCCTTACATGATGACAGATCAGGAATTGAGTGATTTATTTTCTGTTATTGATCATTATGAAAAGAAATCCCGTCCTTTCGAGGGAACTGTACTCAGCGTATACTTTCGATTAACTTATACCTGTGGATTACGTCCGGCAGAAGGAAGGAATTTAAAATGCAGTGAGATTGATTTAAAATCCGGAGAAATTCGAATCATAAATGCCAAATGGCACAAAAGCAGAACGATTGTAATGTCTGACGAGATGCATGCTTTGGTAAAAAAATATGCAATACTTCGAGGTGCCGCCTTTCCGGAAAGTGAATATTTCTTCCCATCGGCAGATGGCGGACCCTACTCCGCCACCAGCCTGGGACAAAGATTCAAAAGGTTTTATGCTCTAATTCACCCGGATACACCAGCTGAGCTTTTACCTTCAGTAAGAGTATACGACCTTCGTCATCGTTTTGCCACAACTGCTTTGAATCAATGGCTCGATTCTGGAGTGGATATTTCATCCAGACTTCCATATCTTCAGACTTATATGGGACATAAGGATTTAAATTCGACAGCGTACTATATACATCTCCTGCCGGAAAATCTTGTCAAATCTGCCGGCATTGATTGGGATAACATGAATCGCTTACTTCCGGAGGTAGAGTTATGGCAAGAATAAAAGATGAACAGCTCTTCATTATGATTCGTAATTTTTTAACAGTATACTTACCAGTTCAGCGAAATACAAGCGATCTGACCGTTCAAACTTATAGAACTGCCCTTAACCAGTTTTTGGATTATCTTAAGGTAAAAAAACAGATAGCTTTGTCCAACATAACCTTTGACATGTTCAATCAGGAAAATGTAAATGGATTTTTAGATATGCTTACTACGGAAAAGAATCGTACTCCTTCAACACGTAATAACCGTTTGGCGGCAATCCGCTCGTTTGTATCATATGCATCTGCATGCAGACCAGAATATCTGAGTATCAGTGCTGAGATATCTACTATAAAATCTCAGAAAAACGATCCGTTTGCGAAAGTTGATTATATGACAGAAAATGCAGTGAAGGCCTTGTTTAATAAGCCGGATATAAAGACAGAAATAGGCCTTAGGGACCTGCTTGTGATGATTCTTTTATATGACACCGGTGCACGTATTCAGGAACTTCTTGCAATCAGGTTGTGTGACTTAAAACTCGATGATAATACGCCCACTGTAAAGATCTTTGGAAAAGGTAAAAAAATAAGAATCGTTCCACTAATGAAGGATACTGTCATGCATCTAAAAAACTATTTGAGTGTTTTCCATAAAGGAATATCTCTTCACTCTGATATGTGGCTGTTTTATGTTGAACGAAGACGTGTAAGAAATCAAATGTGCGATGATACGGTTCGAGAGAGATTAAAGATATATGCATCAAGTGCAAGAACGCATTGTTCAGAAGTGCCTACAAAGGTACATCCGCATCTATGGAGACACACTCGTGCCATGCATTTGTATCAGCATGGAATGGATTTAACATTGATTTCACAGTGGTTAGGGCATTCAAATATAGAAACAACGCTCATTTATGCACATGCAGATACAGAAGATAAAAGAAAAGCCATCGAACGTGCGATGGCAGACGGTGTAGATGTGAATTCTGACGTTGAGAATAGTAGATACACAGTCACAGATGATGATCTACTGCGCCGTCTGTATGGATTATAAACACCAAATGTTATACCGAAACTTCTCTTGATAGTGGAAAAATTTCTTCGATCTCGTCTATCAGGCGGCAAAATGTTATACCGAATTTTTTGAAAGATCCCCTGTAAAAATGGGGCTTCTAAGAGAATTCGGTATAACATGATTTTCGGTATAAC
>JAUNAE010000391.1:3014-3647 GCA_030527765.1 Eubacteriales bacterium | reverse complement strand
AGGTATTTTTATGTCAAGACACGCCAGAATTCAATCCAGCACCCGCATATACCATATCGTAGTCAAAGGTGCCGACCGCCTGCGGCTTTTCGAGGAATACGCAGATTATCAAAAATATCTGGATATTCTCGCATATTACAAGCAAGAATGTCATTTGGAAATTTTTGCATACTGTCTTATGTCCAATCATGTTCACCTGCTGATCCGGCACCCGGAAGATATCACTCTACAGAGTATTTTTCGTCGAATCAATACCACCTATGCCGGTTGGTTTAATTTGAAATATCAGCGTACCGGTTTTCTGCAAAATGACCGATTTCACAGTGAGCCTGTGGAAGATGCGACATATCTGTTAACGATTGTAAAATACATTCACAAAAATCCTTTAAATGCCGGGCTTGAACCTTCCATCGGCTCCTCTTACCCCTGGAGCAGTTACCACGAATATGTCACCGCATCACCGGAACTCATTGATTCCGAATTCATTCTTTCGGAATTTGGCTCGCTTAAGTGCTTTCAGGACTTTCACATCTCTGCCAACACAGAATCCGAGCAAAACTGTCTCGATGTTGACAAAATACGTCAGCGGCTGCCTGACGATGTAGCACAAGAGCTAATCCAAAAGATCAGTCA
>JAUNAE010000391.1:0-3004 GCA_030527765.1 Eubacteriales bacterium | reverse complement strand
TTCCAGTACCGATTTTCAAAAGCTTCCACTCATCGAACGCGATCATTTAATCTGTGAACTGCACAAAAAAAGAGTTTCAGTCAGACAGTTAAACCGCCTGACCGGAACTCCTCGTGGTGTTATAAATAGAATTCTTGCAAAAAATAAAACTCTTTAAAAAGTGGAAGCGCCGGATAGTCGCTCTCTTGTGCGTGCCAAAAGCCCCGTCCCCACATCTCAGCGTGCCAAAAGCACCGTCCCCACTGCAAGTACTTCAGTCTCTTGCATCTAATGCGATGATTGCGCCGATTCCGTAGATGACTGCAAACACCAGTAATATTCCCCAGAGGAACATCAGATTCGAAAGGGAAGCATTGTACTCATTGTTTGCAAATACAGTCATTCGATTCACATCTGCACTGGCGCAGATCGCATTCAGTCCCCAGCGACTGATGGTGAAATAGGAAATAATATTGCTGACGCCTTCCAGCTCAAATACCATTCCGGACATAATCAGCTGAATAATCAATGCAAAAGGCATCACCGTCATTGCTGTATTTTCATCTTTTACAATGGCGGAAATCAAAAGTCCCAGCACATCCGCACTGAACATTACAAGAAAGAATGTGACAAAAAGTTCCATTCCTGCAGGAAGGACAATTCCCTTCTGAATGAAATGTCCGATGTTTGCCACCCGGACAATAATGGTCACCAGAAGTGCCTCCACCAGACACAGAGATGCCTCATATACCCAATGTGCTGCCACATAGGCGGACATATGAAGTCCCGTTCTCTTTTCTCTCTTGACAATCTCCTTCTCTCTGCAAATGGTACGGATGGAATTAAAAATTCCAATCCAGATGCAGGCACAAACGAGAGCGAACGCGCCACTTCTCGTATCATTATATTCTCTGAACATCCGCTTACTCGTAACAAGACAGATCAACAATGCAATCAGAGAAGAACTGATAAAAATTTTCCAGCCCTTGTCGTTAAAGAAACTCCGAAAACACTGTTTCAGATAGATTTTTGTTTGACCAAATCTGGTCAAATGACGTTTTCCTTCCATTTAATCTGCCTCCCTGTATCTGTTACTTTCGGCTCGTCTTATAAACTCATCTGCCAGACCCTCGCCGCCTTCATCTTTTCGGTTAATCCTTCGCACAATATCTTCCAGATTATCAACCTCGAAATAATCTTTTGCTTCTTTCACTCCACCAAAGAATGCCAGATGTCCGGTCTGATCTTCCTGGCTCTTTGCCAGTACAAGCACCTTGGTAAAAAGATCCGCCGCACGATCAGGTCCATGGGTAATGACCATAACGATTTTGCCCATGTCTGAAATCTTCTTCAAATTCTCCATAAGACTGCGGGCCATAATTCCATCCAGACCGGAATCCGGCTCATCCAGGAAAAAGAGATTCGGATCTCCAACCAGTTCTACTGCAATGCTGAGACGTTTCTTCTGACCGCCACTAAGTCTGCCCGCCAGAGTATCGCGATCCGGAGTCAGTCCAAGGAGTTCAATCACCCAATCTGTCTGTTCCAGATATTCCACTTCCGAAAGTCCATGTTCCATTTTCATCTTCGCCGCACTCAACACCGTATTGTATACGGAATCATTGTTGCGAATCAGATCCTTCTGTGGAACATATCCAATCTCATATTTCATCACATCATAGTCGTCATAGATATCCACATCTCCAAAGGTAATGGAACCCTCTGCCTTCTCATATCCAATAACAGACTTCATAAAGGTTGACTTACCGGCTCCGGAACCGCCCAGAATCAAAACGAACTCTCCCGGTGCAATCTCCAGATCAATATCCCGAAGCAGCGTCTTCTTCTTGAAATTCTTCCAGACATTTCGCTCACGGATATGAATACTAAGTGTCTCCCCGGAATATACCTTTTCTGTCGCAGGCTCATACATCGGTTCATCATTATATTCGTTTACCGTGGTTTGATATCTCGGTTCCTGATATGCAGGTTCATATGTCGGCTCCTGGTATGCCGATTCTGTAGGTTCATATGTCGACTCCTGATATGAAGGTTCGTCATATTCACTCACAGATTTCTGATAGTTCGGTGTTTCATATTCATTTACAGAATTCTGATAGCCCGATGTTTCAGCTTCTCTCACCGGTTTCTGATATGCATCGTCCTGATACTTCGGTTCATCATAAGATTCCCTCACCGGTTCCTGATACTTCAGTTCCTGACGTCCCGGCTCCTCCATCATCTTTACAGATTCCTGAAATTCGGTTCCGATCCACATCTGATCTTCCAGATACACGAACCATGTATATCCGATTCTCACCACATCGAATTTCTTCAGTCTGGTTCTCCCCTCAATTCGATTCTGATTGACATAAATTCCATTCCGGCTGTTCAGATCCGTAATGCTCCATCCTTCATCAGACTTCAAAAAGATTCCATGATTTCTGGACATGACTGCGTCTCTCAGTTTGAGATTGCCGCCCTTTCTTCCAACCAGGATCTCATTGATTCCGGAATTCAAGTCCAGCTTCTCCCACTGGTATTCGCCGGGAGTAATTGTGTAAATCATGAAATAAGCCGGTTCTTCGCTATTGCCGCTGCGAAAACGTACACTCAGAATGTCACCATCCTCCAGATTCTGCACTCCCGTGCACTCTTTTCCATTGATATATGTTCCATTCTTACTTCCAAGATCCCGGTAGAATCCGAAGCCTTCGATCACTCCGAATTCCCCATGTTTTCTGGAAATCGCCGGAGAAAGCACGGTAATATCTTCCTCATTGTCAATTCCTGTTTTTCTTCCGAAAGAATGTTTCCCGGTCAAGGTGAAATCTTCCGTATGCCCGTAAGGAGAAAATCCCAGCAACACGGCATGGCCTTCTCTCCTGGCGGGAAGAATCTGCGTTTTCATTTCATCCATCGCTTATATACCCCTCTAATTGTAAAGCAGATATTCGCAATCCGCTTCAATTCTATTCTTCCGTATTCTCGGAAACCTCTGCATCTCCTGTACTCTCGGAAGCCT
>JAUNAE010000390.1 GCA_030527765.1 Eubacteriales bacterium | reverse complement strand
GGGGAGACCCCCATCTTCTATAAGTGGGGGATAACAAATTAGTCTCAGTGGGGGCTAAATCCCCGACTGAGATGAGCCTCCGGCGGATCGCAGAGTTCGGCAGAAGAAAGTTGCTTCGCAACTGCCGAACTCGCGCGCGAATCTTCTTACGAGATTCGCGATTTAAAATTGTTCAGCACTCTCACAGCCTCATGTCAAGCGGATATTCTCAATTCGCTTCGCTGCTGCTTGATTCGGTTAAACACAAAATGCAGCATAAAGAGGAACATTTTTTTTGCCATCTTCAAAACCAAAATTTTTTGAGGAGAGTTTAATTGCATACGCAGGCTTATATTTTTCCATATACAATCTCAGGCTCTTTGCTCTGGTATTATCCGCTGATTTGACCTCAACGGGAATAAGCTGTCCTTCACGCTGAATAATAAAGTCAATCTCCGCACCTCGCTCAGACTCCCAATAATAGGTACGATAGCCATTTATGGATAACTGAACATTGACATAATTTTCAGCCATTCCCCCTTTGAAATCATTGATCTCCTCTACCATATATAAGATATCATTCGGCATCAAATCCTTTTTGGCACAAAGGAGTCCCAAATCTGATACATATATTTTGAATGCATCTATATCTCTGTAATTTTCAAGAGGTTTCTTTATCTGCTCTACTTTATGCACCTTAGATACAATCCCAGACAGGCAAAGCCACTCAATTGCATTTTCAAACTCAGAAGCCCTTCCTCCCTTTTTGATCAGTTTATATTGAAAACGTGTGTTTTTCTTTGAGAGCTGAACGGTAATATTATCGTAAGTAAGCCTGGTTTTCTTAACTTCATTGAGTGTGTTATATTTACTCATATCGTTCAGGTAACTTGCAAGAATGGTATCCTGTGTATGTCGGACAAGGATATAGTCTTTTGTTTGTGCAAACTGCATCACACATTCAGGCATGCCGCCTACAACCAAATACTGCCGATAAAGCTGCATCGCGGCATCGTGCAATGCACTCGGCAACGGCGTATCCGTTTCAAAACATTTCTTTATTTGCATAACAAGATCTTCTTCACCACATGCTAACATAAATTCCTCCATATCCATTGGATAAAGTGTTTTCATGTCCACTTTTCCGACCGGAAAAGAAAATCTTGTTCTGTTTACAGCAACACCGAGTAAGCTGCCCGCCACAATAATATGATATTCGGGTGCATCCTCGCAAAAATATTTGAGGCTCGTCAGTGCTTTTTCACAAAGCTGTACTTCATCAAAAATAATCAGCGTTTTTTCCTTGATAATCGTCTGTCCTGCGATATGCGATAAAATTGGTATCAAATATTCAGGACTGATATTTTCCTCAAAGGTGTCATTCAATTTGGGATTTGTTTCAAAATTAAAATATGCCACATTCTCATAGGCGTTGCGGCCAAACTCTAAAACCGAATACGTTTTCCCAACCTGTCTTGCTCCCTGCAATATCAAAGGCTTACGATGCTCACTTGCCTTCCAGGTTTCCAAAAAACTCGTAATTTTTCTGTACACAATCCACCTCCTCAAGTTGTTAATTCCAGTATAATTTTTGTTCGTGTTAAAATCAACGATTTTTTACTCCATTTTTAACATTAAAACGCACGATTATTTTATTCGATATCACATTATTCTACACATAATCTTCTGCCTCGTTTCATCAAGTTCTTTTCTCTGTTATGCTTGACACCGATTCACAGTTTCCATATACTCGGACATGAAACATATGATATCTGCGAACTCTTTTCCGATTCGCAAAAAAACGGACCTGTTTTCACAGGCCCGTCAATCATTTTCAGAAAGGAATTTGTCTCTTATGAACCGGCAAACCAAACGCATTCTCATGTCCCTCTTCGGCGTCATTATCTGTGGCATCAGCGTAGGTATTTTCAAGCTTGCAGCCATGGGTGTGGATCCTTTTCAGTCTCTTATGAGCGGACTTGATCAGCTGATTCCGTTTTCCTTCGGACTTCTGTACGTCATTGTCAATCTGGTACTTCTCAGTTTTTCCTTATTGGCGGACCGTCACTACATCGGACTTGCTACCTTTATCAATCTCTTTTTATTCGGCTATATTACGCAGTTTTGCTATTCTTTTCTGCAGAAACTTTTTCCGGCACCATCGGTTCTGTTCCGCGGAATCTGCCTCATTATAGCAATTGTCATCATCTGCTTCGCATCCGCGCTCTACATGACCGCTGATCTTGGCGTTTCCACCTATGACGCCGTAGCACTCATCTGCGCTAACAAATGGAATCTCGGACCATTTAAATATGTTCGAATCACCACAGATCTGATCTGTGTCGTTGCAGGCATCTGTGTCTACCTGCTGGGCGGCGGAAAAGCTTCCGATATTCCTACTTTTGTCGGAATCGGAACGATCATCACCGCCTTCTTTATGGGACCATTGATTGACTTCTTCAATCGAACCGTTGCCATCCCATTCCTCGAAAAATGATTTTGGGGACGGGCTTTTGGCACGCTTTAGTGGAGAACAGCATGCACTCTAGGGACGTGGCTTTTTGCACTCTAGGGACGGGGCTTTTGGCATGCTTTACTCGGGTCGAATAACTCATCAAAAAGGAGACTCTTATGTTATTACAAATTCTGTGGACTATTTATGCTCTGATCAATTTGATCACGTTTATCCTCTATGGACTGGATAAACGCAAGGCACGAAAGGGTTCCTGGCGTATTAAGGAACGAACCCTTCTGACCTGGACATGGTGTATGGGCGGTGTCGGCGCTTTTCTCGCAATGCAGCTATTCCGGCACAAAACAAAACACAAAGCCTTCACCATCAGCGCACCGATCGCGTCCGTACTAAACATTGCCCTTATGATTCTGGGGACGGGAAATTGAAACAGTGACGGGGCGTTTGGCCCACGAAACATCGGGCCACAAGCCCCGGCACAGTTTTCAACGTGTTTCAACTACAATAGCTTTCAATTGCTTTTGAGACAAATACCGCAGTTCCTTCTCCGCCAATTTTGTCTATGTTCTCTGTAAAATCACCACCACCGGCATACATCTTTCCGAGTCCACTGAGAATTTCGTTGGTACATGTATAGAAATGTTCTGTCATAAACTTCTGCATAAGCCGAACCTGTTTTTGTACATCTTCGGACGCCGGATCTTGCTCTCGAAGAGAACCAAAACGAACAAAAAATTTCATAAATTCCTCTTGAAGTCGTTTATCCTCTTCCTCCGTATATTCTCGTCCATTTCTCTTTTCCATGAATTCCTGATATGCCGCCGTGCTGCCCCACTTTGCTTTTGCTTCAGCAGCATACTCATCTATTTTTCTTGTATCAAACGCTGAAAAATCCACTGTTCTGACTCCTATTCCTTTTATTCCACGAGCAAAGAGTATCAAGTTCTCCAGATGTTCTTTCTTCATTGTCAGCAGTTTGATCTGCTGTTCCAATGCCTGATTTCTGTCAAAATCAGGTGCTGTTATGATTTTCTTGATATCTTTTAGCGGGAATTCAAGCTCACGAAACAGTAAAATCTGCTGCAAAGTTTCCAATGCTGTATCGTCATACAGCCGATAACCGGACTCTGTGTATCCCGTCGGATGCAAAAGTCCAATCTTATCGTAATATTGAAGAGTGCGTATACTCACCCCTGTTAACT
>JAUNAE010000389.1 GCA_030527765.1 Eubacteriales bacterium | reverse complement strand
AGTTGTGGAGTAAAATTATTTATAAGAAATGAAAGAAATTATGCGAGAAAATCGAGCACACGTTCGAGAAAACGCTTGATTTTTTGATGACAAAGCCTAGTCGCAAAGGAGTTTGAATAATGCAGATTTCAGAAAAGTGGCGTATTTAAGCCATTTCTGAGGCCTAAAAGCTCCAAATGCTAGCAAAATGATAGCAGATGACAAATCCACTCTTACTTTATTTACTTTTTGGTAGCAAGAGGTTTACAGGTAAGAGGATACATCAAAAAGAAAAATGGTCTTATCGACTTTTGTAATGAAAGTTGATAAGGCCATTTTTTGTTGCTCTTATGAATTTTGAAGGGAGGTGCTTATTTTAAATCATTAGGATCGATGGCATCCAAAATAGAAGGAATGCGTGCTCTACGCTGTGTGGTATCTCGTTCCGGGTAGTGATATCTCCAGTCATCATATGTTTCAGTATCAATATCAGAGCGTTGCTTCTTCTGGTATTCCTCATTCCAGGAGGTAAGCATTTGAATCATGTGTGCATACTCTTTGTGGTTCTTATTGAGACGGAGACAAACTTCCCCATCAATCTCATCAATATGTAATCCGTAGTTATCCTCTAACGTAAATAAGGTATGCATTAATCCGTCGTAGGAATCAATATCCGGAACAGCCAGCGCTTTAGGAGACACATCCAGTACTTCTGCGAACTTTTCGGTAAGGTCTGCCTTCGGAGCCCTGCTTCCGTTCTCATACTGTGCCAGACGAACGTCAGCAGACTTCTCAGGGAAGCCAACGGACTGCCCGAGAAAACGTAAAGTCATATTTCTTTTATTACGGAAAAAGTGTATTCGTTCACCGATTGCCATTGCTATCACTCCTTTGATAAATTTTCTATCCTTATTATAGCAAATATGTTTAGTGCTAGTCAATGCTAAACTAAATAAAAAAGTTTAGTATTTTCTCGAAAACCTATTGACTAAATAAATATGCTTAGTATATACTGTGACTAAGCTAATTTGATTAGTGAATAAATGAAAGGAGATTTAAGATATGTCAAAAACCTACTACATGACGGTTCAGGAAGTGGCAGATGAATTAGGAGTTTCAACATCTTACGCATATAAACTCGTCCACCGAATGAATCAGAAACTGAAAGAAATGAACTGTATCACAATGAGAGGCAGGATTGATCGAGAGTTCTTCCATGAACACATCTATTCTGCAAGAGAAAGAAAGGAGGCCGCAAATGGCAGCATTTAAGAATCAGAAAAATGGAACATGGTTTGTTCAGTTCAGATATAAGGACTGGCAGGGAGAGAACCAGCAGAAATTTAAGAGGGGTTTTGCAACCAAGAAGGAGGCACTTGCCTGGGAGCGTGAGTTCTTATTAAAGAAGACCTCCGATCTGAATATGACCTTTGAGAGTTTTGTGGAGCGTTACAAGGCGGATATCAAGCCGAGATTAAAGCTGAATACTTGGCTTACGAAGGAACACATCATTGAAACGAAGATTCTTCCTTACTTTAAGAAAAGAAAGATTTCTGATATTACCGCAAATGATGTGATTTCCTGGCAGAACGAGGTTCGCCTACTCACAAATAAAAAAGGTAAGCCATACTCACAGACTTACCTGAAAACCATCCACAACCAATTAAGTGCGATATTCAACCACGGAATTAAATATTACGGTTTAAAGATGAATCCCGCACAGCGTGCAGGCAACATGGGAGTGGAGGAACGCAAGGAGATGTTGTTCTGGACGAAGGAAGAATATCTGCAGTTTGCGGAAGCAATGATGGATAAGGAGATTTCCTATTATGCTTTTGAGGTTCTGTATTGGACTGGAATCCGTGAAGGAGAGCTTCTTGCACTGACCGCTGATGATTTCGACTTCGAACGTAAAACACTTTCAATCACAAAGTCATATCAGAGATTGAAGGGAGAGGATGTGATTACGACACCGAAAACGAAGAAAAGTAATCGAATCATCGAAATGCCGGACTTCCTCTGCGAGGAAATGCAGGATTATCTGAAGAAGTTCTACCATTTAGATCCGGATACCAGAATCTTCCCGGTCACAAAGAGATACCTTCATCATGAGATGGATCGAGGCTGCAAGGATTCTGGAGTAAAACGCATCAGAATTCATGATATCCGTCACAGTCACATCAGCTTACTGATTGATATGGGATTTACGGCTCTTGCAATTGGAGATCGCGTAGGTCACGAAAGTGAAGATATCACCTATCATTACGCTCATCTGTTTCCAACCAGACAGAAGGAAATGGCACAGAAACTGAACATGGAAAGGGGGCTTTCAGATGTCAGCTAAAAATATGGATCGTCAGGGAAGATGGAGGAATAAAGTTGTAGCATTTCGAGTATCGCCGGAGGAGGATGCAATGATTGAAGCAAAGGTGCAGATGTCAGGTATGAACAAACAGGACTATATCATTGCCCGCCTGGCAGACAGCGGGGTGATCGTGAACGGGAATCCAAGAGTGTTCAAGGCACTGAAGCATCATATGGAAGCGATTCTGGAAGAGCTGAAGCGTCTGAGCAGCGGTGAATCTGTATCGGAGGATCTGATTGAATTGACAGCGTTTGCGGCAGAGATTATGAAAGGCATGAAAGATGGAGAGTAAGTCGGGACAAGAAAAAAGCTCCTATCCGGCAAGATAAGAGCTTCACGATTGCCCTGAGTCACAAAGGTAACTGTGGTATCAATCGAACTATGTACAGACCGATTATACCACAGCTGCCTGCTTCTATAAATAAGGAAAACGGAGGTAGCATGGTAAGAAATTTTGAAAAAATTCCACAAGTATTAAAAGAACACGGTAGTTTCTGTTGTTGGCAGTATGAGGAAGTGAATGGTCGAAAGACCAAGGTCCCCTATGATCCGGTTACCGGACAGCGCGCAAAGTCCAATGACAAGTCAACATTCACGTATTTTGAAGTCGCTGCATCTAAGGCGTATGAAGGCATCGGAATTGGTATCTTTGATGGTGTATGTGCAATTGATTTAGACCATTGTGTTGCTAAAGATGGGACATTTGCCCCATCTGCACAGACGATTGTTGAGTTGATGCACAGTTATACCGAGTATAGTCCCAGTGGTGAAGGCCTGCACATTTTATTCCGTTTGGATGGCTACAAGTACGATTCTGAGAAGTATTATGTCATGAATCATAAGAACGGAATTGAGGTCTATGTTGCCGGAGCTACAAGTAAGTATGTGACTATCACTGGAAATGAGATTGCAGTTCATTATGAATTTGGAGATAGAACGGAGGAATTGAAACAGTTACTGGATCAATATATGAAAAGACCAGTTCCGGAAGTGAAAACAACTGCAGGAAATGCAATAAATACAGGAAATAACCTGCCGGATAATTGTGAGTTACTGAATAAGGCAATGAACAGCAGAAATGGAGCAGAGTTTCAGAACCTTTGGAATGGAAACTGGCAGGGAAAATACCAGTCACAGTCTGAGGCCGATATGGCATTATGCAGCTCTTTAGCTTTTTGGACAGGTGCAGATGTAGGAAGGATTGATCAGCTATTCCGTCAGTCCGGTCTGATGCGGGAGAAATGGAATCGACAGCAAGCTGGTTCAACGTATGGTGCAATTACAATTCAGAAAGCAATTCAGATGACTACGGATGTATAT
>JAUNAE010000388.1 GCA_030527765.1 Eubacteriales bacterium | reverse complement strand
AATGAACAAACTCTTATTGGTTGCCTGCTTAATAGCTATTATAGCAGAAATGGTAACAAAGATTACGATGAAAATTCTCATAATCTTCATTTTTGTCTTCTCAGAAAGCTCTTTTTTGGACAATGGCTCAATGAAGTCCAGTGTAATCGTGGAACCACTGGTAAGTACAAGGGAAGAAAGAGTACTCATGGAAGCACTCAGAACAAGCACGATCACGACTGCGATTACAATCGGAGAAAGCGTAGACAACATTTTCGGAATGATTGCGTCAAATCCTTCTGCCTTCACATCAATATCATACAGTCTTCCGAAACCGCCGAGGAAATAACATCCACCTGCTACGATAATTGCAAACAGTGTGGAAATGATGGTTCCTTTTTTGATAGAGTCCTCATTCTTAATCGCATAAAATTTTCCGACCATCTGCGGAAGTCCCCAGGTACCAAGGGAAGTCAGAAGAACGACAAACAGAAGGAACACCGGATCCGGTCCGAGGAATGCGGTGTATGCACCCTGCCAGCCGGCATCGCCTGCATTTGATGCAAGGGTTTTGGTCGCTTCCATCAGGCCTCCGTGGTTTGCAAGAACACTGGCAATGACCGCCACAATACCGAACAGCATAATCAGGCCCTGAATGAAGTCGTTGATCGCTGTTGCCATATATCCTCCGAAGAGTACATAAGCTCCGGTGAGAACTGCCATAACAATAACACATACCCAGTAAGGAATTGCCGGAAAAGCCATGGCAAACAATCTGGACAGACCATTGTAAAGAGATGCCGTATACGGAATCAGAAAAATAAAGGTAATCATGGATGCTGCCACTTTGAGTCCTTTGCTTTCAAATCTCGCTCCGAAGAAATCCGGCATGGTTTTGGATCCAAGATGCTGGGTCATAATTCTTGTTCTTCTTCCAAGAACTGACCATGCAAGAAGAGATCCGATAAACGCATTTCCGAGACCGATCCAGGTAGATGCAAGTCCAAAATTCCATCCGAACTGTCCTGCATATCCTACAAAGATAACTGCGGAAAAATAGCTGGTTCCGAATGCGAAGGCACTTAACCATGGTCCTACATTACGTGATCCAAGGACAAAGCCATTAATATCCTGTGCATGTTTTCGTGAACGAAGACCGATACTGATCATTAATGCGAAGAAGCATACGATCAGACAGCCTGTAAGAATCATTGTTGTTGTCTGTGAATTCATTTCTTTCCTCCGGTAAATTTGATTAGCTGTTATTCTGTGCCTTTACAAGATGATCTGCACCGTATCTTACACGAAGCACCGGTTTTTCGATCTTACCCGTCGGGTTTCTCGGAACATCTGCAAAAATAATTTTTCTCGGTCGTTTGTATCTTGGAAGCGTCTTGCAGAACTCGTTAATCTCCTCTTCTGTTGCTTCCATTCCTTCTTTCACCTGAATGATAGCTGCCGCAATTTCTCCAAGTCTTTCGTCCGGGAGACCAATGACTGCAACATCACTGATTTTGTCGTTTCCTCTGAGGAAGTCTTCGATCTGAACCGGGTACAGGTTCTCACCGCCGGTGATAATGACGTCTTTCTTACGGTCAACAAGGAAAATAAATCCATCTTCGTCTCTCATTGCCATATCACCTGTGTAAAGCCATCCATCCTTCAGAGTTGCCGCTGTGGCTTTTTCATCGTTGTAGTAACAGATCATGACGCCGTCACCCTTGAGAAGCAGTTCTCCAACGTCCGTTCCTTCTACATCATTGCCTTTCTCATCCACAATGCGTACTTCCCATCCGTATCCCGGCACGCCGATGGCACCGACCTTGTGCACGTTTTCCACGCCCAGATGAACAGCACCCGGTCCAATAGACTCTGAAAGTCCATAGTTGGTATCGTACTGATGATTCGGGAAATAAGTCAGCCAATGTTTGATCAGACTCTGAGGAACCGGCTGCGCACCGATGTGCATGAGTCTCCACTGGGACAGACTGTAATCTTCCATTCGAAGTTCTCCGCGGTCCAGCGTGTTCAGAATATCCTGTGCCCACGGAACAAGCAGCCAGACGATGGTACATTTCTCATTGGAAACGGCCTCCAGAATCGCTTTTGGTTTTGTTCCTTTCAGAAGAACTGCCTTGGATCCGCTGATAAGGGAACCGAACCAGTGCATTTTGGCTCCTGTGTGATAGAGAGGCGGAATGCAGAGGAAAACATCGTCATGTGTCTGTCCATGATGATTCTGCTCTACTCTTGCAGAATGGATCAGTGCACGATGTTTGTGAAGAATTGCCTTCGGGAAACCGGTTGTTCCTGAAGAGAAATAGATCGCTGCATAATCATCTTCCGTCAGAGGAATCTGCGGATTTACACTGGAACAGTCTGCACTCAAATGATGATAATTTTCTGCAAAAGAAGGGCATCCGTCTCCCACAAAAATAAGCAGTCTGTTCTCGCTGATTTCATCTGCAATCAACTCTACACGACCGATAAACTCCGGTCCAAATACAAGCATATCCACTTCCGCAAGTTCTACACAGTATTTGATCTCATCAGCTGCATATCGGAAGTTCAATGGCACTGCCATCGCACCGGTCTTCAAAATACCAAAATAAATCGGGAGCCATTCCAGACAGTTCATGAGAAGAATCGCTACCTTATCTCCCTTACCGATACCAAGTTCAATCAGAGAATTTGCGAATCGATTTGCCTTCTCATTAAATACGGACCAGCTGATTTCTCTTCTTTCAAAATCTCTCTTGGTTGCCTGAACAAGGTCATAATCTCTCCAGGAAAATCTTCGGTTGTCACTTGCCTCCGGGTTAATCTCTACCAGAGCGATTTCGTCGCCGAATTCACGGCTGTTTCTTTCCAACAAATCTACAATTGTCATAACTTCTCCTTTTAGTTTCATTATTTTATGATATAATGTCCACAGCAAAAACAAGGAGTCTTACTATGGTTATTGATTTTCACACTCACACATTTCCGGACAAAATCGCCGAAAAAACAATTGCCACTCTTGAAAAAACCGGTGGTGTCCCTGCTCACAGAAACGGAACCGTTTCCTCACTCCTGGAATCCATGGAACGAAGCGGAGTAGACATCAGTGTCGTTCTGCCTGTTGCCACATCTCCCCGGCAGGTCCCTACCATTAATCGTGTTTCCTATGAATTAAATCGCAAGAACAATCTCTATTTCTCCGGAGCCATTCATCCGGACTGCGAAGATGTAGAAGGCATTCTGGATGAAATCAAGGCACATGGTCTCTTCGGAATCAAGCTTCATCCCGATTATCAGGGTGTATACTTTAACGATGACAGATATCTTCGAATTCTTACAGAAGCCGCTAAGAGAGACCTCTATATCCTCACCCATGCCGGCCGTGATGTAGCATTTCCCAATGATATTCACTGTACACCGGATCATGTACTGGATGTACTTCGCCAGACCGGAGACCTTCTGAACGGAAAGCTGATTCTCGCCCATATGGGTGCCTGTGAGCAGCCGCGGGAAGTTCTTGAAAAACTGGTAGGACGGGATATTTACTTCGATACTGCCTTTGTTCTGGATCGATACATTCCCGAAGTCAAAGAAATCATTCGTCTCCACGGAGCTGACAAAATTCTCTTTGCCACAGATACTCCATGGGGGGATCAGAAACATTTCGTTGAAGTTTTCAAAACGCTGTGTCTGGATT
>JAUNAE010000036.1 GCA_030527765.1 Eubacteriales bacterium | reverse complement strand
AAATTCAAATCTTATATCAGTTCTTTAGTATTTACACAGACCTTGAAACGGTCTCTATAAACTGAATGATCAGGTAACCACACTTCCGATTGCTGCTGCTATCGCTGCGATCATTTTTTCTGCCTTCATCTTCAGTGGAAATGCAAACGGCATGGTAGCTAAACGTATGGAAGCCCTGCCACCTTTTGCAGACATTTCTTCGAAGGTCTTTTCCCTTTGCTTGTCGCTCTGTGCTTTTTCTTTTCCGGTAATCTTTTGAATCTCAGCATTAAGAGAACGTGCAAACTCCGCTTTGTACAGCTTTCCTTCTTTTTTTGAAATCTTTTTCAGCTGTTTATTGAACTGTTTTTCATATTCCTTTTTTGACTTTGCTTTCCCGCTGTTATAGGCAGCTGAATAATGTCCATCCGTGTTACAATTGTGATTACTATTTTTCGATACATGATCTGGACTATGTATTATCACATTCTGTGACGGGCGCACGTTTCCTCTCTGCGTATTGGTCTGCTTTAATGGAATACTTTGTCCGGGCTGTGCATTTACTCCTGTTTCTAAATCCAGTCTGAAACCATGGTTTCTGTACCTGCTTTGCTTCTGTACCGCAGAAACAGGTATCCCCGCTCTTTGATTAAACGCTGCTTTCTTAACCGTTGGAACTGTTCGCACTGTTTTTATCTGTCTGGATGTTATTCCATCCATACTGCGTTTTACAGATATCGAATTTTGTTTAGCTCTGGCTTGTCCTGACGGATTGCTTTTTGACCTTCTTTTACCAACCGGATGACCTTTGTTATTTCTTCCTGACGATGGTTGATTTTTTCCTGTCTTTTGCAGCCTTCCAGTCTTAACGGATTTTGCATCCCTTACACCATTCCTGCCTGAAAGCTTTGCTGCTACACGTTTTTCTACCTGTTTAAGCAGCTTCTCCTGCTCTTTCGGGGTTAACTTATTCCAGATCTTTCTCTGTTTTTTTGTCATACCTGCAATGACATACTGCCGCAATTCCTGATTATTCAGTCCCACAAGATTTCTGGAATTCAGTGTTTTTTTCTGGAGAAGCTTTTTCATCTGTGGGTGAGTTCTGGCATTGCGGTTACGGCTGCCTGATATACGTGTTGGTCTTCCACTGCTGCTTCTTATTCTGCCGGATGAAACGCGCCTGAGTGTACTGTTATTCCGGCTTTTTCCGGTTCGTATTACACATCACCGCCTCTCATTCCTCGTAGATCTGCTCCCCGGGTGTCGGATCAGCACGGGCATTTTCCAGTATTTGTTCAGGCAGTTCCCATAGCGCTTTTCTGAGGATCCGGATGTTCTTTTTTGCCTTTTGTTTCTTTTTTCGTTCTCTGAATATGTTTTTCATGATTCCTCCAAAAACAGGCAATAAAAAATGCCATTGCCCGATCGACAACAGCATTCTGCCTGTAAAATATATATTCTGTTTTAGTTAAACGGCAAATTATCTGGATCAAGAGTTTCTTCTTTGTTCCTGTCTGCAGAAGTGTGTCTTTTCCGGATAAATTCACACGCCTCTCCAAACACTCTGCAGAAGTTTTCAAACTGGACATCTGTCTGGTATTCATAGATTTCCTGTATTGACTCGTCAAGATATTCCATGATTTCATCATACCAGTCATCTTCAATGTCATGCATATGCACACCTAGTTCCTGTGGATACAACACTCTTCCATACTCACGGATTACCATGGGAAGGATTTCACTTGCTTCTGTTGTAACGGCACTGCTTCCATTGATTGCAATCATAGCAGCTATCGTCGGTGTGATTTCTTTTATTGTAGGCTTTTTTGGAACACTGGCTGCAACCTGGGATCCTGCTAGTGATGGACTTCCGGATGCTGCTTATGTAGCGAATACGACAGTGCAGTGGGCAGAGTATATAGCAGAAAACGACAGCCATGGTTACAATGATGGCTATTTTTCCAGATGGGGACCGACAGACTACAGCAATATCACATTCGTAGTGACAGCATTTGACCGAGCTGGATTATCGCTGAAAAAAGATGGCGCATCCAGTGCAGGGGATTTGTATGATGCCTGTATGGCAAATGGTTTTCTGGATGTAAAGGAAGAAATCAGCGCAGTAAGGGATCTGAAAAAAGGTGATCTCTTTATCAAAAAGGGCAGTAGCTCTGGTGATTATTATCTGGCTATCTACTGTGGTGACCGGAAGATGGTGCGTGCACTCTATGATGAGAATGGAAACCAAAAACATGGAGAGGAAGGAGACCAGACAGGGTCGGAGATCAGTATAGTATCTTATACCAATAAGGGATGGGATTACATATTGCGCTATTACGGAGATATGACACTTTATGGTGGCATCGGGCAGCAGATCGCGGAGTATGCACAGAGCTTTGTTGGTAGACTTCCCTATGTGTATGGAGGAACCAGTCTTGTGACAGGAGCTGACTGTTCAGGATTTGTACAGGCTGTGTATGCACACTTCGGCTATTCTATTCCGCGAACTGCGGGTGCACAGTATGCCGGAGGCAGAAAGATTGGCTCCAACGTAAATGACTGGCAGCCGGGAGATCTGATCTACTACAGCAGAACGGGATCTGTTCAGGAGGGCGGTGGACGTGCAGAACATATCGTAATTTATATCGGCAATGATGTGGTTGCAACGAAGCAGTATGGAATCACTCTGTTTTCCTGTGATATCAAAGAATATCCGAAGAATGATGCCAGACCAATTGGGAAAGCTTCTTCCGGAAATCTGGTCTATATCCTGGAGGTAGCAGAGAATGGATGGTATTACGTGGAGTCTGGAGATGTCAGGGGATTTATTGATCCTGGTTTATTGCTGGTAGGTGATACTGCAGAAGCACTGTTTTCATTTGACGAAGAGGATATCAGATTTGTGGAAGAACTGGTTCAGCCTCAGGAAAATGAAAGCCTGTATTATTCTTTTAAATCTGTGAAGATTGCAGGCTGCACTGTAGGAAGAGATATCGCGGAGACAGCTATGCGATATGTCGGAAAACTGCCCTATGTTTATGGTGGTACAAGCCTCCAGTATGGTGCTGACTGTTCAGGTTTTGTACAGTCTGTTTTTGCATCTTATGGTGTAATTCTTCCACGTACTGCAGAAGCACAGGGAGTCAATGGACTGGAAGTAAGAAGCCTGGAAGAGGCAAAAGTCGGTGATGTTGTTTACTACAGCAGTGGTCCGCATGTTGGAATCTATATTGGAAATGGAATGGTCGTACAGTGTTCCGGAAATTCAGGAAACAATTATCTGAATCCGGGCAAGGGTCCGACCATTTCTTTTGCTACTTACATGCCGATCACATCCATCCGCCGATATCTGATTGAAACAGGTGACACCAGAGCAGATGGCGGAAACCGCCTGGATCTGACAACATATTCGCAGGAACAGTTGGAGCTGATCTGGGCAATTGTTGCACAGGAAGACAACGGTTCTTACGAGGGGGCACTTGCAGTTATAACCAGTGCCATGAACAGAACAGAGTCGGGTGTCTGGGGATATGCCGGCGGCAATGCCCTGGCACAGCTGATGGCTCCCGGACAATACTGTTATTCCATAGACAATTACTGGAAAAGCAGACTGAACGGTAATGTGCCGGAATACGTAAAACAGGCGGTAAATGACTGTCTGAAACGGGGAATCCGTAATCATAACTATACATGTTTTCGCAGTACCAGAGGAAAAACAACCGGGGCATCAGCCGTACAGATTGGCGGAAACTGGTTCTTTGGAGCGTAAGTAAAGGAGGAACAATGGAAAAGAAAACATTATACCGCTATATATTTCTGACTGTATGCATTGTCATATTGTCAGTAGCACTGCCGCATCTGATAAGTTTTGTTTCCGGCAGGATCGTCAGTCATATCAGTTCCGGAACAGATACTGAAACAGAAACTGACCGTGAACAGGAGAGTGAACTGCCTGTAGGAACAACAACGATCGGTGATCCGTCACAGTATGTGGAGGATCTGGGTTACACCGGACCGGTATCAATGACACAGGAAGAGATGGAACAGGCAGCAAAATATGAGACTCTGGTTGAAGAATACCAGTCTTATCTGGGCGGTTTTACAAAAGAGGTAACAGCCGCAGACACGATGAAAAAGGGTTCCATGGAAAAGTTCATTAAACATAATCCGGATCAGTTCTACGAAGCAGCAGCTACCTTTGCATACAGTGAATGGGGAACAGACAGGGTGATCAAGTCAATCCGTTTCGACAGTATTACGTCTTATACAGATGATAACGGTGACAAGGTGGAACAGGCTATGGTGGAATTCCTTCACACCAGTCATCCGGAAACAGAAGAAGGAATGCAGGTAATCTGTATTTATTATGTAAATCAGGGATATTACTATTTCCCGTAAAAACAGGAGGTACGCATGTATAAAAAGAAAAGCAAGTTACCATATCTGATCGTCTCAGTTGCGGCGGTCTTTTTAATTGCAGTCATTGTTCTGGTTCCCAGATTTTTTGGCAGTAAACCTGATCCGGAACCGGAAACAGAGGTGCAGACGGAACAGGAGATCTCAAAACATGAGGTGCTGATTCATAAAACAAATGCCGGAACGATTGGTTTCGAGAGTAAATATCTTAAGAGTGATGACCAGGCGACCACAGTTCTTCTTGTACCGGATGGGGGATTTTACAGGAGGCGGAAGGAAAATTGGTGCCGACGAATGCATTTGCACTGTTAACTGGAAATGATATATTGCCTGTTGTTACACAGTGTGGGGTGTTCAAGGGAACAACAAAAGCTATTTTTTTAGATCGAAGAGAGTATACAGGAGCTATTCAGAATCAGGTTGAAGAGGCTCTTCAGTTTGTTCTGCGGAATATTCGTATGGGAGCAGAATTTTCTGGTTTGTTCAGACAGGACGTATATGAGATACCGGTGAAAAGTATTCGTGAATTGTTGCTGAACGCTGCAATTCATCGAAGTTATCTGGATCATTCCAACATTCAAGTGGCAATTTACGATGACAGATTAGAAGTAACATCACCTGGTAAACTTCCAATGGGACAAAGCATTGAGCGAATGAAAGCGGGATATTCAAAAATCAGAAATGAAGCAATTGCACATGCTTTTTCCTACATGAAACTAATGGAGTATTGGGGTAGTGGAATCCCACGTATTATAGAGTCTGTAAAGGAGGCAGGACTTCGAGAACCAGAGTTTATTGATGGTGACATTGATCTTAGAATCAATATATTTAGGGGACAGAATGGTGTCAATGGTGACAGTGTCACCAAAAATGTCACCATAAATAATGCTGAACAGCCAGTAGAAGAGATAGTTATGAAATTAATTGCTCAGAATCCTTCGATTACACAGGTAAAGATTGCAGGGGAATTAGGTGTTACAGCAAGAACTGTAAAACGAATTTTATCAAAATTACAGGATGAAAATAGGGTTGTCCGCGAAGGAACTAATCGTGCAGGAAGATGGCTAATAGTAAAATAATGAAAAGAAAAGAATTTAGTTCAATTCAATAGGCTCAATTTTAAAATCAAAGATTCAAAACTTCTAGATATTGATGAGCAGGAAAGCGTACTAATAATGTGTAGATTGTAAAAGAATATGAAAACAATGGAAAAGGTGTTGATGATTAATGGAACTGGAGGGCATATTCAGCTATATAAAGAAAGTTTATGCTGCTAAACCGGAATATTTATGGAAGGATGATTCAAACAGTGCAGTTTTTCGAAATCGGAAGAATGATAAATGGTTTGGCATTATCATGAAGATCTCGCGTGATAAACTTGGACTTGAGGGAAAAGAGGAAATTGATATTCTGAATGTCAAGCTTAAGCCGGACATGGTCACACATTTGCAGACGATGGATGGCTATTATCCGGCATACCATATGAACAAAGAACATTGGATTACTATCCTACTTAATGGGTCTGTTCCTGAAACAAAAATTCTGGATGCAATTGACTGGAGTTATGACCTGGTTGATGGAAAATAGAATTGATTTTATATTCAGGAAAAAACAGGAATTGCAGGAAGAAACAGGAAAAGCATTTGCTGGAATACATGGTATACTATGAGTGTTGAAAGAGTGCAGACAATCGTCTGTACCATGTTTTCAGCAGCTCTCCCTTTATTATTTATATAGAAAAAACAGAGGAACCGCTGACAGGTTAATCCTCTGTTTTTTTATGCCAGAAAGAAAGGAGTCGGGGAATGGACGAATCATTATCATTACAGGGGATTTTGCTGGAGCTTTTAAAAGAACAGCTCCGCACGAATGAAAAAATCTCTGCACTTACTGTTCAGCTGTTATCGTCTATGGGAGAGGCGATTAAAACTGATACAAAAAGAATGCAGGATGCAGTGGAGCACATCGATTATGTTATGAAGGAGCTTGGCATTCAGACAAATGTGCGGCAGGAGGTAATTAAGCAGGCCGAACAGCCTGCTATGGCTGCAGATCACAGTAAAGATTATCCGGCGGCATTTTTCCTGCGAAATACCAACCCGCTTATTGATGAGGGCAATTCGTATTATCTGTTTGTTGATCATACAGATGATGGAATTGCCTTTCGTATTTTTAACCAGAACTGGGAACAGTACAAGGACGGACTGCTCATTAACCATACACTTAGTCTGGAGGAAGCAGTAGAAGCAGTTCTGGAGCAGGAACCATTTAAAGAGTATCCTCGTTATACAATGGAAGCATCTGTTGTAGGGGAGAAAATTCAGAGGATACTTCATGAGCCAGAAGAGGTAGAAGAAATCCATATGGAACCGAATAAGGAATGCGAGGAAAACCAGCCGCCTGAACAGGCACACAATGAAACCGATGTGAAACGAAACACAGGAAGGAGAATGTAATGAAAACCAGTAATAATCCAATCACTTTTACCAGAGAAGAACTGCATGATTTTCTGTCACTTATGAGCAATCAGACTCTTGTGACAGTTTCTTTTATGCAGAATGAATCAGAAAAGCAGGAGGCGAAAAAGGATCAGACAGGATAGAAGAACTAAGAGTCAGAAATCTGATGGACTTCAGATTGTGCAGGTTCGGCTGGTGCCGGAACGAGTACTGTACAGTGAGGAACGTATCCAGACACCGGATGATCTGTATCGGCTGGTAGCTGAAGAAATGAAAAGTCTGGACCGTGAGATGGTCTGTGCCATTCATCTTACATCAAAGAACCATCCAATCTCCATGACATTCTGCTCTATGGGAAGCATCAATCATAGCATTATTTCGCCCAGAGAGATTTTTAAATCTGCAATTCTGTCCAATGCAGCATCCATCATCATTGCACACAATCATCCTAGTTCAGACTGCACGCCAAGTAGGGATGATGTCCAGGTGACTCGAAGAATGGTTGCCTGTGGAGAACTCATGGATATTCCGGTTCTGGATCATATTATTATCAGTGGTTATACAGGAAACTATTTTTCGTTTCAGGAGAATAAGATGATGAGCAATGAAGAACTTGTCAGTTTTATGGAAAGCCTGGGTGGGGAACAAATGATGGGAAAAGTAGCCGGAGTAGGAGAAGATAAAAGCAGGAACTACGAGGCTTCAGAACAAAACAGAAATACTGTGCATTCAGTTCAGAAAAGAAAAACAAAATCAATATAAATTCAGGAGGACACTATGAAAAATACATTTGGAACCATGGTCGTATATCGTGATCCGGAAAAAACAAAAAAGAGAATGCAGGCGTATCAGGGATATATTGACAAGATAAATAAAGAGAAAACAACAGGAACGAATGTATCCACTAAAATGGATGTTGATGGGGAGGACGAATGAGTATTCTTGTGATTACAGAGAAACCCAGTGTGGCACGTATGGTAGCGCAGGCACTTTCCTGTCATGAAAAATGCGGCGGGTACATCAAAGGAGAAGGTTATATCATTTCCTGGTGTTTCGGTCATCTGATCCGAAAAGCCGCTCCAGAGGCATATGACATGATGTATAAAAAATGGGATTTATCGATGCTGCCAATTATCCCGGAGAGATGGATCCATGAAGTGATACCGCAGACAAAGGAACAGTTTAAGACGCTGAAAACATTGATGGCAGATCCGGCGGTGGAACAGGTATGCTGTTGTACGGACTGTGGAAGGGAAGGCCAGCTGATTTTTCAGCTTGTATATGATATGGCAGGCTGCAGGAAACCCGTCAGCAGGTTCTGGGCTAGTTCTCTTGAGGAAGAAGCAATCAGAAAAGCATTTTCCAGTCTCAGGGATGGAAATGAATTTATCCCGTTATATCAGGCTGCAGAGTGCAGAGCAGAAGCAGACTGGCTGATTGGCATGAATCTGACCAGACTATACTCACTGAAATATGGTAACGGAAGGGTTTTGAATATTGGCAGGGTAAAAAGCCCGACGCTCTCGCTCCTGGCTGAAAGGGAAACGCAGATAAGCGATTTTGTGAAAGAACCATATTATGTTACGCATCTAATCATGGGGGATATTGACGCAGTTTCCCCAAGAATTTCGGATAAAAGAAAAGCAGAACAGATGGCAGAAAAACTGAAAAACAGTCAGGCATGCTTTCCGGATACCAGATTGATGTGACCTGCAGAGGTGCCGGTTTAAAACAGCAGAAAACAAAATCAGACAGAGATCATAACACAGGAAACGATTATTGAAAGCAGAAGAATACATTTTCAGGAAAGGAGCCGTAAATGGACGAGAAAGAACAGAAAACAATAAGCTTTGAAGAATTTAAGGAATCACTTGCAGAGAGCATCAGACAATTTCTTCCGGAGAAGTACCATAACTGCGAGGTTATGTTCAAAAAACAGACGGGAATGATGATCCACGGAGAGGGGATTACGGTCGCCCCTTGTTTGTACATTGATAAAGCCTATGAGGATCTGACACAGTATGATCTGGATATTCACCAGGTAATTTCGTCTGTGTGTATTGATTATGCTAAGGCTTTGAGTGAAGGAATTGAAACCAGTCTGTGGATGAATTCCGGTGAAATTATGGGATCTTTTGACTGGGAAAATGTAAAAGAAAACTGCCAGCTGAAAGCAGTTCCACTTAGCGGTAATCAGGAATACCTGAAAACAATTCCGCACCTGAGTCAGGGAGACTTTGCTGCGATCTGTCAGATCAATCTGGGAGATACGGATAAGGGAAGAATGTCTGTAACGATTTCAGAAGACCTGATGAAACATATGGGTATCGATCAGAAGACTATGTTTGATACGGCAGTTCACAATATGACGGAGCAGAGAGAACCACATATCGGTCACATCTTTGAAATCATGATGGGACTGACTGCAGGTGGAAATGCGTTTGGAACGGACAGTTTTAAGAATGATCTGCAGAAACTGCCGTCTTCTGAAGCGCTTGAAGGAATGGAAACACCTATGTATGTGGTTACTACTGCGGACAGTTTCAATGGCTCAGCATTATTGTTCTGTCCGAAAATCATGGATCAGGTGGCAGAAAAATATCCGGATGGATTTTATGTGCTTCCATCATCTCTCCATGAATTTATGATTATTCCCAAATATGATGGAGCTCCTGATCTGGAGTGCTTGAATGACATGGTCAGGGAAATCAATGCGGCTGAGGTGGCTCCGGAAGACAGGCTTTCCGACCATGTACATGAGTATGATGCGAAAGCCCAGAAGCTTTTTATCGCAGGAACCACACCTCCGTCCTTGCAGCAGGATCTTCAGGCAATGACACAGGCAAAGCCGGTGCATGGATCCAGATAGGAGGTGATGGCCCGGAATGATAAAATGTCGTAATTATGAGAAAGAGACGACGGAATTTATGGACAGTGTTAACCAGCATATAAACCATGTCTGCTGTTCTTTTCTTACGAGAAAAATGAATGCAGCTGGGTTTTCACAGCCGGAAAATATCAGAGTCAAAGATCCGGCATTCTGTAAATGGGCAAGTGAGTATTTCCCGAAAAGCTTTCCGATAAAGCGTGCCGGTGAAGAAATGCTAGGACTTTACCATGTTCTGAAGATTAAAGCCTATGTGCAGCCGGATATTTTTATGGCTTACTGCCTGAACGAACTGCTTTCCCAGGAAGTACATATACGTATGACACTTGGAATCAGTATGCTGGAATGGATGCCGGAACATGACAAATAGGCTTTATGAAAGTGGTAAGTCCTAAGCTATGAGATGAAGATAAAAGACATGATATGGAGGAACGTAAAAAGTTCCTGAACAGTGCAGATATCGTATTTTTATGTCTGCCGGATGCAGGTGCTATAGAAGCGGTTTCACTGATTGAGAATCCGGACGTTCGTGTTATCGATGCTTCTACTGCTCACAGAACTAATCCAGACTGGACATATGGTTTCCCTGAACTTTCAAAAGAACAGAGAAAAGAGATCCGTGAAGGAAAACGTATTGCTAATCCAGGTTGTCATGCAACTGGTCTGATCTCTGTAACAGCTCCGCTGGTACGCATGGGCATCCTTCCAAAGGATTATCCTGTAACATGCTTTTCATTGACAGGATACTCAGGCGGTGGAAAGAAAATGATTGCAGATTATGAAAATGCAGGCAGACCTGAGAAGCTTTCTGCACCTGGAATCTATGGATTGACTCTGAAACACAAACATGTACCAGAGATGACAATGATGACGGGTCTTACGCAGCCACCTGTATTTCTTCCGGTTGTTGATGACTATTATAAAGGAATGGCAAGTACCATCATGCTGCAGAACCGTCTGTTGAACGGACAGCCAACTGCAGAAGAAATCTGCAGCAGACTGCAGGAATATTATGCAGATGAACATTTTGTGAAGGTTCTGCCATATGAAACTGCCCGCAGTACAATTTATGCAAATACACTTGCCGGTACAAACCGCCTTGAGATTGCTGTCTGTGGTTACGAAGATCAGACAACAGTAACAGCTCTGTTTGACAATCTGGGTAAAGGAGCATCCGGAGCGGCTGTTCAGAATATGAATATTATGCTGGGAATTGACGAAGGTATCGGCTTCGAATAGGAGTATTTTCCCCGTCCTCAATGGTACCCATTGGTCTATTCCTGTCGGATATGGTGCTATTCGCACCAGGAATACTTGAACGCGTTACATTTAATTGGATAAAAAAGACCGATAATTAGTTGAATATAGTACTATACAGAAGATAAAAAGAGTGATACAATTTTGTCAATTCGGAATTATTTGACAAGAATGTATCACTTTTTTTTCGTGATTTTAGAAATTATTTATGAAAGACTGTGTATTCCGGTACTGTAACGGTGTTTGATGATAAGTTTTCTTAAAAAGACGGATAAAAAAGGTTTCATCGTTATAACCGACGTGTTCAGCAATGGTGTGAATCGGAATTTTTGTCTGCGACAGCAGGCTGCACGCCTGACTCAGACGGACTTGTTGAATAGTTTGTGTCACAGTCTGACCAGCGGATTCCTGGAAAATCTTGCAGAGATAAGACTGACTGATATGAAAATGTTCTGCGATTTCCCGGGCAGAGACAGTATCATAATGATCACAGATATAAGAGTAGATCATTGGATAACGCAATGGTTTTAATTCCGATAATCCTGCTAAGCGAATATTACCGATGCGATGGCGTTCGATCAAGGAAAACAGGACGCCCATAGTATAATAGAGAACATTCTGACAATAGGAAGATGCATGAGCCTGTTCGTAGATCATATTTTCTATAACGATACGCATCTGCTGGCTATATTGAACAGAGATGAGCAGTACATCTGAAAAATTCTCCTGAAAAAGGATTCTGGAGAAATAAGAAAGGACATCTTCATTTGCGGAAATGAGATCGGAAAAATGATGATGAAAGATTTCTTTTCGAACCAGGATCTGCAGGATCTGAGTGTCATCCCTGAAGGAAACAGAATGCATGATCTCAGGCGGGATGATACAAAAAGTGTGTTCCGGGATGTTTGTGACCTTCTCATAGTAATGAGGAACGTGTTGCTGCAGTTCCAGATGACATTGTCCTTTTAATGTGAAAAGGATAGTAAAAAATGCATTTGCATGAGTCTGATTTAAAGCTTCAGGTGATAGTTTTTCAATGGATATATATTGATCCGAAGAAAAAACGGTCTCAGCCTGTATATATTGATTCTGTAATGAATGGTTCATAAATATGCTCCTGAAATAAGATACAAAATAGTAACTGTATTATAGCATATAAATTTTTCAAATTGAATAGTTTGTCGGGTGTGCTTTACGCACATAACAAGGAATCCGGTGAAATGCCGGAACAGCCACCGCTACTGTAACAGGGACGAAACCCAATGGTCACTGGAGAAATCCGGGAAGACAGGGAGTAGGAAGAACTGGAGTCAGGAGACTTACCCGATAGACCGCGAAGTTCCTATTCGGCTGGGATACGGAATATAAAAACAGATTCATAAGATATGATTCTGTATTTCCTGCTGAAATTATGCGCTTTTGCATACTTTCAGCTTTTTTTATTTTTTTTAAATATCGCAAACGCATTTGGCGTAAAAAGTGAACAACGAGGTGATGAGACATGAAAAAAGAAGAACGTTTACAGAAAAACTGGACTGATAGTTCTGCCAATTACAGCAAGATCATCGAAGATGAATTACGGAGTTTTAAAAAGAATGCCTGGTTGAATCTGATCTGCCAGAACGGAGAAATGAAACCAGATATGAAGATTCTGGATATCGGGACAGGGCCGGGATTCTTCACCATCATACTAGCAGAGCAGGGGTATCAGGTGACAGCCGCTGACTGCACTGAGGCGATGATTCAATGTGCCCGTATAAATGGAGAAAGACATGGTATCAAAGCAAAATATCAGGTGGCAGATGCACAAAACCTTCCATTTGAAGATGAATCTTTTGATTTGATCGTCAGCAGAAATGTTGCATGGACCATCATTGATGCAGAGAAAGCCTATAAGGAATGGAAAAGAGTCCTGAAACCGAATGGAGTGGTGCTGATCTTTGATGCAAACTGGAATATCCGTCTGTTTGATGAAAAGAAGGCACAGGAAGATGCGGCGGATCTGGCAGAGGTGAAGCGTCTGTATCCGGATTATCCATTGCATTTACGTACACCGGAGATGGAAGAATTCAGAAGATCCATGCCGATGTGTGCAAAACATCGTCCACAGTGGGATTTTGAGCTGTTGCTTCGCGCAGGGTATCAGAAAATAGAATGCATACCTTCTTTAAATGAATGGATCTATACAGAAGAAGAAAAGATTGTGAATCGTTCCGTACCGGAATTCTTACTGAAAGCAAAGAAATGATGGCAAGGGAGAAAGGAACAGAACATAAATGACAAAATTTATCATAAAAAGAATCATATATATGATTCCAGTAATCATAGCAGTTACATTTGCGATCTTTACTCTGAGTTTTATGGCCGCTGGTGATGCGGCACGTATCCTTGCAGAAAAGAAATATGAACATCCAAGTGTTCAGCAGGTAGAAGAAGTGAGACATGAACAGGGGCTGGACCGCCCGATCATTATTCAGTATGCAGAATGGCTGAAAAAAGTACTCCATGGCGATTTCGGTAATTCTTACTCAACAGGAAAACCAGCCATTAATGAGCTGAAATACTGTTTCCCTCAGACAGCGAAACTGGCGATCACAGCATTGGTAATACTGGTACTGGTGAGTGTTCCTCTCGGGATATTGTCGGCGGTAAAGGAAAGCACGACTATCGACCATATCATACAGGGATTTGCATTTTTCAGTGTATCGATGCCATCCTTCTGGCTTGGACTTATGCTGCTGTTCTTCTTTGGTGTAAAGCTGAAAGTAATCTCTGTAATCGGAGGAAATACAGGAGGGATTCCGATTCTGGCCGCAATCGCTTTGGATATTGGAAACTTTGGCGTACTGATTCGTCTGGTACGAACAAATGTCATGCATGTCATGAGACAGGATTATATCAGAGCCAGCAGGGCAAAAGGTCTTTCTGCCGGAAAAGTGATCATGAAACACGGACTGAAAAATTCCATCATCCCGGTTATGACACGAATGGTTGGTATGATCATCAGTGCATTCTATGGATCTGCGGTAATTGAATCCATTTTCTCCATTCAGGGAATCGGAAAGCTTGCGCTGGAAGCGGTTACGACAAAAGATACCCCGGTTTTACAGTGCTTTATCCTGTTTTTATCAGTGGGAGTTGTACTGATCAATCTTCTGATCGATATTTTATACTCGTTGATCGATCGCAGAATTCAGTTGACATAAGGAAGAAGAAATGAAAAAGAAAGTTGAAAAATTAGAAAAGATGGGCTATCAGCAGATGCGCTGGGCAAAAGCCTTCAGAAGCCCAAAAACAAGAATTGGATTCTGTATTGCTGCATTATTTATTCTGGCAGCAATCTTTGCACCATGGATCGCACCACATGACCCTTTATATGTAGATGTAACGATTAAATTACGTGGACCAAGTCTGGCTTATCCACTTGGAACAGATCAGCTGGGACGCTGTATTTTGTCAAGACTTTTATGGGGAAGCCGTTATTCACTTTCCTATAGTTTCAGTGTTCTGATCATTACCATTTTGATCGGTGTGCCACTGGGACTTGTAGCCGGTTATGTGGGTGGAAAAACAGACACTTTTATCATGCGTATCATCGATGTATTTATGGCGATGCCTGCATTTATCATTGCACTTGCCATTGCAGGCACATTAGGTGCCAGCGGGGAAAACCTGGTACTTGCCATGACCATCGTATTCTGGGCAGAATATGCAAGATTATCAAGAGCTCTGACCCTGCAGGTAAAGGAGCAGAATTATGTTCTGGCACTGAAAGCAGGCGGATGTAACAATCTTCAGATTGTATTTAAACATGTACTGAAAAATATCGCCCCATCCATTATCTCTCTGGCAACCATTGAGGTAGGCGGCATCATCCTGTCTATCGCAGGATTCTCTTTCATCGGTCTTGGCGTACAGGCACCGACACCGGAATGGGGAATCATGCTCAGCGACAGCAAGAGCTACATTCAGACCTATCCACGATTGATGTTTATTCCTGGAATCGTGGTTATGATCGTAGTTCTGGCATTCAACCTGTTAGGGGAGGGAATTCAAAATGGAATGTCTGCAGAATAGTTCAGTACAGGTAAAGAATTTAAGTGTGGATTTCAAAACCTCACATGGCCTTGTACATGCTGTCAAAGATGTAAACATCCAGATCAGCAAAGGTAAGATCCATGCGCTTGTAGGAGAGAGCGGAAGCGGAAAGTCCGTAACATCCCTTGCTATTATGAATCTTCTGGCAAATAACGGAAAAGTGACCGGCGGTGAGATTCTTTTAGGAGAAAAAGATCTGCTGAAAATGTCCAGAAAAGAACGCAATAAATACATGGGAAATACCTTCGGAATGATCTTTCAGGATCCGACAGCTTCGTTAGATCCACTGTTTACAGTGGGAGATCTTATGACAGAAGGACTCATTGAAAAAGGAAAAATGACAAAAAAAGAAGCAAGAGAACTGGCCATAGAAAGTCTGAAGGCAGTAAATCTTGCAAATCCGGAGTATCTGATGAGTAAGCGTCCATTTGAATTATCCGGTGGTATGTGTCAGCGTGTTATGATTGCCATCGTTATGTCCATGAGACCAGAATTTCTGATCGCGGATGAACCAACCACTGCGCTGGATGTAACCGTACAGAAGCAGATTCTGGAACAGATTTATGAGATCTGTCATGAGAAAAATATCGGAATCCTGTTTATCACTCATGATTTGGGTGTTGTGGCAGAGATAGCAGATGAAGTATCCATCATGCAGGATGGTGTTATCGTGGAAAGCGGAACGGTAGAAGAGATTTTCTACCATGCTAAGCATGAGTATACGAAGCGACTGCTTGATGCAGTTCTATAAAGGAGCAGCTGTGGGAACATTATTAAAGACAGAACATTTAAAAAAATACTATGGAAGTAAGACCATCGTTCGTGCAGTGGACGATGTTTCCCTGGAAATAAAAGAAGGTGCTTCCCTGGCTCTGATCGGAGAGAGTGGAAGTGGAAAGACCACATTTGGAAAAGTGGCTGCAAATCTGGAAAAGGCAACGGATGGAAAGATTTTCTTTCAGGGAGAAGAGATCACGAACCTGAAGACCAGTCAGATGCGAAAGCATCGTAAAAATATGCAGATGATCTTCCAGAGCAGCGGCGGTGTATTTGATCCAAGCTATACGATTGGCGAGAATATTCAGGAGATCCTGAAAAATTATGAGAAGCTCAGCAAGACAGAATATGATGAGCGGATTGAAGAAGCTCTGATGCAGACTGGTCTGGATCCATCACTGAAAAACCGTTATGTAAAACAGTTGTCCGGAGGGCAGTGCCAGAGAGCCAATATTGCAAGAGCACTGATCCTGAAGCCAAAACTGGTAATCTGCGATGAACCGGTATCCAGTCTGGATTATTCCATCAGAAAACAGATACTGAATCTGTTAAATGATATCCAGCATAAATATTCCGTGACTTACCTGTTGATTACTCATGACCTGTCAAATGTGCCATACCTTTGTAAGGAAGTGGCGATCATGTACATGGGAACCATCGTAGAGTATATGGAAGATACAACAGATATGAAAGAACGCGCACAGCACCCGTATACAAAGAAGCTGTTTGATTCTATCCCGGCTTCGGATCCGTTAAAGAGAACCGTTGGACAGAAGAAGCTGGAGATGGTAGGTGTTGGTGTGTATGCAGATCAGGGATGTCCGTATCAGAATCGATGTCCTCAGTGCAAACAGATCTGTAAAGAAGCACGTCCGGAACTGAAAGAAGTTGCAAAGGGACATAAAGTTGCATGCCATTTGATGTAAAGATGGCAGCATATAACAAACGATAATATTCCGGATGAAGAAGCGGTACGATCCGGTTATTAAAAATATTTATCAAAAGGAGACTTTTCAAAATGAGAAAGAACAAATTATTGGCATTTGCAGTAGCAGGACTTTGCGTAGCATCTAGTCTTGGCATGGTTGCACAGGCAGAAGGAAAAGTAGTTACAGCTATGACATCAGACAAACTGACACCAGAACTTGCTGACCCTACACAGAGTAGTGCAGACTTCCGTCTTTATGAAATGATCTACGATCCACTGGTTCGCTACAGTGAAAACGGAGAACTTATTCCTGCATTGGCAGAAAGCTGGGATATAAGCGAAGATGGAACAACATACACATTCCACCTGAGACAGGATGTTAAATTCTCTGATGGGACAGATTTCAATGCAGATAACGTTCTCTGGAATTATGCAAGATGGCAGGAAGCTGATGTATTAGGAAACTTCTCTTCAGAACTTCTGAGCGTAGAAAAAGTTGATGATTATACAGTAACATTTACATTTGGTGGAAATGCATATACAGTTCTGATCGAGTTATCTTATCCAAGACCATTCCGTTTCACATGTGAAAGCGCACTGGATGCTGATGGCAACTTCGTTCAGGAAGTTGGTACAGGTATGTGGATGATCGACAGCTATGTTATGAATCAGGAAGTAACATTAGTACAGAATCCAAATTACTATGGTGAAAAACCAGCTATCGATCAGGTTGTTCTGAAACAGATCACAGATGGTGACTCACGTGTAATGGCTCTTCAAAGTGGAGATATCGACCTGAACCTTTCTGATGTTCCTGCAGAAAGCATCACAGTTATTGAAAATGAAGCATCTCTTTCAACAGAATTTACAGTATCTACACAGAGCTTCTATCTGATCGAAAACTATGAATGTGAAGCTCTTCTGGATCAGAACGTTCGTTTAGCTCTGAACTATGCAACAAACAATGAAAGTATCGTAAATGATCTTCTGGATGGTTATGGAACAGCAGCAACAGGTCTTTTTTCTTCAACAGTACCTTATGTAACACCAGAAAACAGCAAGGGTTATGCATATGATGCTGACAAGGCAAGAGAACTTCTGGCAGAAGCTGGTTATGAAGATACAGATGGTGACGGAATCGTAGAAAAAGACGGCGAACCACTTTCTCTTCGTCTTGTATTCCAGTCTGAAGAATATGCTTCATGGAAGACAATCTGTGAATACCTGAAATCAGAATATGAAAAAGTTGGTATCGGTATCGAACTTGTAGAAGAGGAATCAGCTGCTTACTATGATGCAATCTGGACAACAAGAGATTACGATCTGTGTATCTACCGTACATACCAAGATTCATGGATGCCACACGGTTTCCTGAAATCTATGTTCTGCCAGCCAGAAGGTTCTAAAGCTGTTAACTGGTATGATGAAGAACTGGACGCAAAACTGAACCAGGTACTTGCTACAACAGACGAAGCTGAAAGAACAGCACTTTATGATGAAATCATCACAAGAATTGATGAACTTGCTATCACAGTTCCTCTTTACTATCCAAACAGAGATTACATCTATAATAAAGACAGACTTACAGGTGTTACCATTGCACCAACAGCTTATGAAGCAATCTACTGGGAAAAACTTGATATTGTTGAATAATGAGCGTATTTAAGAAGATTGAAAACAAATGGTCTCAGGATTCATCTGGTTATGATAACCTTGTACGTCTTCAGTTAGAAGACAAACGTAAGGTGAATTGCTGGGTAAATGAACTGGATCAGGTACTTGGACGCAGGCCACTTCGCATTCTGGAAGTGGGCTGCGGCCCTGGATTTTTAAGCATTCTTCTGACAAAGATGGGACATCAGGTGAAAGCGATTGATGGGGCAGAAGGGATGCTTAAGGCTGCAAGAGCCAATTTTAAGAGATATCACGTGGAAGTGGAAAGCGAACTGGAAGATGGTGTGACTTTAGAAGCGGAAAAGGATAACACCTACGATGTGATCATCTCAAGAGACGTAGTATGGACACTGTATGATCCGGAAGCTGCATTTGCCAGATGGAAGGAAGTGTTAAAACCTGGCGGACAGGTGGTGTACTACGATGGAAACTATCAAACAGTTAAGAAGACTTTGAAGAACTTTCTCTGGATGAGGTTATCAGAGATCCTGATCTTCGTGACTGAGCATATCATTTATCCAAAGGATGCTGAAGAGACATCCGGAGTATTTGCAGAGCTGCCTATGGTAAAAGCTGACAGACCGGAAGCGGACTGCAGATTATTGAAAGAAGCAGGATTCTGTGGTGTGCGAAGTGGGGAAGGAAGATGGCAGAATGATCCCCTGTCAATGGATTTCTGGAAATATGGATACCAGGGAAGAAAATTCAGAGTTACAGCATGGAAGGAGCTTCCTGTATGATTCAAATATAGGGATTCGATAGAAAGCAGGTGAAAT
>JAUNAE010000387.1 GCA_030527765.1 Eubacteriales bacterium | reverse complement strand
ATTTAGACCCCCACTGAGACTAATTTGTTATCCCCCACTTATAGAAGATGGGGGCCTCCCCGACTGAGATGAAAAACGATGTTGCTCTATTATACCAACATTTTATGGAACAGAGAAGTAATTATGAAAAATGTTTCAATGCCAAGACCAGTCAAATGCAGACGTGTATGTAAGGACAGGATTGATATTTCAGGGCTTTGGCTGTAATATACAATGTATAAGTTAATAGAAACTAACCGCCGGCAGGCGGCTTTTATTATGTACTTGAGTTATATGAATCTAACTAAAACGGAGAGAGGAAAAATCATGAAATATGGTATCAAACCAAGAGGAATGTGGAGAATGTTTTGCGGCAGCTTTGCCCGTGCTGCAGAGAGAGAACTTGGCGTGCCGGATGGTAAGGCGCTGATGAGAGCGGCACATGTTGACTACAAGGCAATTCTTGCGGGAGTAGAGGAGTTTGACCCGGACAGTCGGTTTGCGGTTAACATCATGAGTTGTGCAATGGTTATTTCGGTTCTGAAACAGCTGTCGGAAAAACCAACATTGGAGGCAATGACAGTCTTTTACCGCTCTGCCATGTGTGACAATCGTTTGATGAAAATCTTTCTCAGGAAAGGCAATAACTATACAGAAAAGGGACAGGAAAAGCTGCGCAGTCAGGCGATCGCCAGCCAGAAGCGTAACAATCCATATGACTGGAAGTTCACCTATGAAGCAGGCAAGACAGTTAACCAGTATACGGCAACTTTCACCACCTGCGGCATCTGTACACTGATGCGAGAATATGGCTATTTTGAGTATGTTCCTGCCATGTGTAAGCTGGATTACGATATGGCAGAGCTGGGTGGAAGCAAGTTTACCCGGCAGTATACGCTGGCTTCCGGTGGGCCGTACTGTGACTGTCACTATGATCACGGAGCAATGTGAAGTATGAAGAAGCGGCAACCACATAGGACGATTGAGCAAGAAGGCTGAGGTAAGAAGATTGGCGAAAAGGGCATTGCCCGGGAAGAGGCTTTCGTTATACAATGGCACTTGAAAATAATTACGAGGAGGATGTATACGAATGCTGATGTGGATGCTTATTTTTGCGGGCATGTTTCTTGCAATGCTTGCAGGAATTATATATTTGATCAGTCGGGTCTATCGGACGGAACTAGCTAAGACAATCTCAAAAGGGAACAAACACGTTCAAAGAATCCTTGCATTCGCCGTGATTGCAATTTGTGTCGGTATCTGTTATCTGGGATTGGGAATGATCAATACTGCAATAGTTGTTGTACATGCGTTGCTTGTATGGATTGTAATTGATTTGATCGCCTGGATAATCAAAAAGAAGAGTTCAAAAACAATGAAATATGATTGGGTGATGCTTGCGGGAATTCTGATCCTCGGTGTGTATTTTGGCTGGGGATGGCATCAGGCACATCACGTTGTCAGAACAGCTTATGAAGTAAACACAGATAAGAAGGTTAAGAATCTGAAGGTGGTTCAAATCACGGATTCCCATGTAGGCGCTACTTTTGACGGAGAAGGGTTTGCCGAAGAGGTAGAAAAGATTCAAAAAGAGAATCCGGATCTTGTGGTAGTTACCGGAGATTTCGTTGATGATGATACTTCCAGAGAAGATATGGTAAGAGCAAGCGAAGCACTTGGAACTTTGCAAACAACCTATGGCGTTTATTTTGTATTTGGAAATCACGACAAAGGATACAATAACGGTGCACGCGGATACGATGCAGAGAAACTGATTCGTGAACTGCAGAAAAATAATGTGACTGTTTTGCAGGATGAAACCGTTTTGATTGGAGAAGAGTATTATCTGATTGGACGACAGGATCGCAGTGAAGAGAACCTCGGCGGAAGCAGAGCAACGATGGAGGAACTGGTAGAAGATCTGGAGAAAGATAAATTCATGATTGTTCTGGATCATCAGCCGAATGACTATGATGCTCAGGAGAAGAGTAAGGTGGATCTTGTTTTATCCGGACATACACATGGCGGTCAGTTCTGGCCGATTAATTATCTGGGAGAGTGGACCGGACAAAATGACATGACGTATGGCATCAGGCAAAAAGGTGACACCACTTTTGAAGTGAGTTCGGGCATTTCGGATTGGGCGATCAAATTCAAAACAGGATGCAAGTCAGAGTATGTTGTTATTGATATACAACCAAATAATTGAGAAGTGGATCAGATTGAATCGATACATTTTTTGAGGAAAAGACATGAATCATACAGGTACAATTGAGATAAAAACAAAGCGTCTGATATTGAGAAGATTTACTTTGGATGACGTGGAGAGTGTGTATAAAAATTATGGAGCGGATCCCCTGGTGAATCGTTATATCAGTTTTGCTCCATGTGCAGAGATCGAAGCCGCAAAGGGATTTATGCGTCTCACCATATAGAAAATACGGCTTCCGGACAGGTACTTCGTAAGCAGGGTATGCAATACGAAGGAACAATGCGTGACGGACAAAAAAATACGGACGGATCATATTCAGATTTGAAACTCTACGCAATTCTGCAAAATGACATGTGAGACAGATATTGAATTGCAAGTTGATTATCGCAATGTTCATATTCTACCGATAGTAGACACCGGACGTCTTGTATGTGAATTGTAATTGGAGTATAATACAAGTACAGAAGAAGTGAGAGGTGGGGGAGGATGAACGATTACAAATTTGGCAACAAACTGTATCAGTTGAGACGTGAAGCCGGACTTTCCCAGGCAGAGCTGGCGGCAAAAGTAGGTGTAACAAATAAAGCAGTTTCCAAATGGGAAAACGGAGCGGCAAAACCTTCGACAGACATTATTCGAAAACTTTCCGTTTTGTTTCAGGTTTCAGTTGAGGAACTCTTGACTTTGAGAGAGGAGAAAACGATGCCGGAAATTACAAAGATCGTCATTACCGGTGGACCGTGTGCCGGAAAATCAACGGCAATGAGTTGGGTTCAGAATGCGTTTACGCAAATGGGATATACGGTTTTGTTTGTTCCGGAAACGGCGACGGAATTGATTTCCGGAGGGGTGGCACCATGGACCTGTGGAAATAACGCCGAATATCAGAAGTGCCAGATGAGGCTGCAGCTGGAGAAGGAAAAAGTGTTTTACGAGGCAGCAGCTACGATGCCGGGAGATAAGATCCTGATCGTCTGTGATCGAGGAACGCTGGATAACAAAGCTTATATGAATGAGCTGGAGTTCCTTTCCATTCTGAATCACATTGACATGAGTGAAGTAGAACTCAGAGATAACTATGATGCGGTATTTCATCTTGTAACAGCTGCAAATGGTGCGGCGGATTTCTACACAACGGCAAATAACACTGCACGTACCGAAACGGTGCAGGAAGCCATCGAAATTGACAGCAAACTGATTGCTGCATGGACCGGTCATCCCCATCTTCGGGTGATAGACAACTCCTCGGATTTCGAAGACAAAATGCGTCGGTTAATCGCCGAAATCTCCTCATTTTTGGGTGAGCCGGAGCCATTTGAGATTGAAAGAAAATATTTGATCGAGTATCCGGATGTTGACTGGTTGGAAAGTAATCCGAATTGTCAGCGAATCGAGATTTTCCAGACTTACCTGAAATCGGATGCCGGGGAAGAGGTTCGAATTCGCCAAAGAGGAATCAACGGAAGTTATATTTACTTCAAGACAATTAAGAAAAAAATGTCCGGTCTGAAGCGGGTGGA
>JAUNAE010000386.1 GCA_030527765.1 Eubacteriales bacterium | reverse complement strand
TCTCCTGCAACAAAATTGCCTAAGGGGAATTTACACACAAATATGGACTTGACTAGTTTTTTTGGAAAAACTCCATATTTGTGCCTATATTGTACAATAGAATACGCAAAAATACCACCTTATTTTTTTCAACCTGATGTTTCTCCACATTTGAAGGTAAAACTGTCAGAATATATACCCAAACAAAACAGGTCAAACGGATATTCGCAATCCGCTTCGCTTCTTGCTTATAACCGAATCTCGTAAGAGGATTTGCGCGCGAGTTCGGCAGTTGCGAAGCAACTTTCAGAATATATCCCAAAGGTTCTAAACAGTAACGGTTGTCACGCTTTCCTATTCATGCTATCCTTGTGAACGTATGAAAAAAAGTAACTGTTCAGTACTCTCACAGTTACTTTTCAAAAATCATTCTTATAAAATAGTCAAACGGATATTCGCAATCTGATTCGGTTAAATCGCGAATCTCGTAAGGGGATTGCAAGTGTTCACTTTACTATAAGGAAGGAGATCCATATGTATATACTACTTACGCTTCTGGCCGGAGCCTGTCAGGCAGCCATGGCCAGTCTTAACAGTATGCTGAAAAACCATCTCGGCATGTTCGCCATGAGTCTGATGGTTCACCTGATCGGCGGCTTTCTTCTGGTTCTGTTCATGAAACTCTACAAACACGAACGAATTCACATGACCGGAATGCCCTGGTATTTGTACACTGCAGGATTCTTCGGTATTTTTCTCGTCATCACATCCGGTTACTGCATTGGTATTCTGGGTGCTTCTGTCACAACCTGCATCGGCATTACCGGACAGATTATCATCTCGGCCGTCATCGATCATTTCGGCTGGTTCGGCGTTCCCCGAACTCCTTTTAATCTGAAACGTCTTCCATGCTTCGCTTTGATTCTTGCAGGCTTGATCATCATCAATCTGAACTGAAAGTTCCTCAAACTTCTGCCATCAGAAAGGAGATTTTTTCATGGCTTTTGTATTAGCTCTGGCCTTCGTCAACGGATGCGCCACCGTAATTTCCAAAATGATTAATTACCGCTGTACCAAAGTTCTTGGACGTGACAACGGTTCTCTTGTAAACTATGTCGTAGCAACCGTGGTATCTTTGATACTGCTTCTTGTAACTTCTCACTTCCATATTAATATGAAGTCTTTTGCCGAAACACCCTGGTGGATGTACCTGGGCGGTGCCTTCGGAATTCTGGCTTTTCTCATTTCCATGGTAACTCTGTCTCACCTGAAGGTTATGGAATCTACCATTCTGCTTCTGGTTGGTCAACTTACCGCCAGCATTCTGTTTGATATCTTCGCATTCCACAACATCAATCTTCCGAAACTGCTCGGAATTCTCCTTGTGGCCTGCGGAATCATCTGGGACAACAAACTGATGGCCAAAACTTCCAAGGCTTCGTGATCCGGTATTTCCCGGTCATCAAATCAACGGATAATTTCAAAAAATCCCCCTTAAGTAGATTTAGTTACCTTATCTACTTAAGGGGGATCTTATTCTTCAGTCAATCGGTTACTCGATTCGGATAAAACATCGTTTTCTTTTCCGGTTTTTCTAATTCTTTTGCCCGGATTTCACTTCTATTTCTGCTTTTCTTAGTTCTGTTTTTCCTCGTCTGCAGGCACGGTCTCGATTACATTGTCTTCAGGTACTTTCTCGATTGCCTCATCTTCAGGTACGTTCTCGATTACCTCATCCGCCTGTTTTTCGACATCTTTCTTTTCTTCCATTGCCTGCTTCAGCATAGCTCTGGCTTCTTTTCGGTTCTTCGGTCTCTTTTCCAGTTCATCCGTCTCTTCAACATCATCAAACACCGGAGCCTCGCTCTGAGCCATCTGGTCAATCTCAAACAGAGAAGGAAGCTGATATTTTGCAGCATATTCATCAAACGCACTGGCAAATTCCTCTTTGTTGCGTGCTTTCACACTCCTGGTATAAGAATGAGGATCAAAGGTATATGCTTCCTTTTCAATGACGGCAATCGCAATATTGGAGCAATGCGCAGCCACTCGATCAAGGTTTGTAATCAGATCATTGTACGGAAATCCCTGCTCTACGCTGCAGACTCCCGCCTGAAGTCTGGAAATATGTCTGGACTTCAATTCCTCTACCATAACATCGATCAGCTGTCTGATTGGCTCTACTTTGTAAGCAGTCTCCACATCATCCTCGGTGAAACACGTAAAGGAAAGATTCACAATTTCCTCCACGGCGGTCTCAAGTACCGTCAATTCTGCACGTGCAGCCTTGGAGAAACGAATCTTCTTTTCTTCCAGTTCCTGTGCCACATGAGCAACACCACAGGCATGATCACTGATACGCTCAAAGTCACTGAGACAACGCAGATATCTTGCTGCCTCGCTGCTCTCTTTTCGATTCATTTCTTTTCTGGAAGCGTTCATCAGATACGTGCCAAGTTTGTCCTCATACTTATCAATCAGAGCTTCTTTTGCCTGTACCTTTGCATACTTGGATTCGCTGTAAGTGTGAAGCAGGTTCATTGCACGGAAAATATTCTTTCTTGTTTTCTTGGCCATTCCATTGATGGACTCATGGCTCTGCGCCAGCGCCAGTGCCGGATAACGCAGGAAACGTTCATCCAGAAGTTCGAAATCTTTCTGCTCGGCAAGCTCTGCCTCAGAATCCTTGATCAGTTTGAATACCAGTTTTTCGATATATTTGATAAACGGACTGAGAATCAGAATCGTGGCAACTCGGAAACAGGTATTCAGAAGGGCGATGGCAACCGGACTCATGACATGATTCATGAACGGGAAGCCTCCAACGATGGCGTTTGCCGTATAAAATACTGTAGACCAGATCACCAGTCCAAACACATCATTGAGCAGATAAATCAGCGCTGTTCTTTTACCATTCTTGTTCGCTCCAATGGAAGAGAGCAAAACAGGACATGCCGCACCAACACCGATACCCATGGTAATCGGAAATGCCGTTGAGAAGGCAATGCCTCCTGTCACGGAAAGTGCCTGCAGGATACCGATGGATGCAGAAGCACTCTGCAATACCGCCGTAAAGGCAATACCAATAAGAATACCCATGATTGGATTGGAAAACATAGTAAGTGCATTGATGAATCCCGGGCTGTCCTTCAGCGGTGATACCGCACCACTCATGAGCTGCATACCGGTCATAAGGACTGCAAATCCGAGCATGATTTCTCCCAGATGATGACTCTGGCTCTTCTTCGCAAAGTTTCTCAATATAATACCAATAATTGCAACAACTGCAGAGATTGTTGCGGTAGACAGCAGTGATGCTATTCCTTCTGATCCCTCAATATAAGACAGACACAGAATCCATCCGGTAATACTGGTACCGATATTTGCACCCATAATAATTCCGATTGCCTGTCCAACTTTCATCATACCGGAGTTAACAAAACCTACTACCATGACTGTCGTCGCGGAAGATGACTGTATAACCGCCGTAACACCTGCACCAAGGAGAATTCCTTTGACCGGTGTACTTGTCAGTTTGTAAAGCAAAGATTCAAGTTTGTTTCCAGCTACTTTTTTCAGGCCGTCGCCCATAACTCCCATTCCATACAAGAACAAGGCAACACCACACAGCAGCTTAAGAACCAATGTTAATGTGGAAATCACGGTTTTGTCCTCCTTCATCGAAAACCTTACTCAAAATTAAATCGCGAATCTCGTAAGAAGATTCGCGCGCGAGTTCGGCAGTTGCGAAG
>JAUNAE010000385.1 GCA_030527765.1 Eubacteriales bacterium | reverse complement strand
GGTGGAGTACCGGAAGAACTTCCTGAGGATGCGCCCTGGTTCTTTAAAGATTATCAGAAATATTACAAAACAGATCGTGGCTATCATGCAAGAAGTGCAAATTCAAATGAAGGCAGAGTAGATACTGCAAAGCTTCAGTTCATCAATATGCCTACAGCAACAAACTCCAGTGAAATCAGAAATGCTGTTCTTATGATCCACGGAGAGAAAGCTCACTCATGCTATTTCTCTCAGGATGAGTTTAAGAAGCTGAAGGGTGATAATAAAGAGCTTATGATTATCCCTGGGGCAACGCATGTAGATTTATATGATAATCTTGAGGTTATTCCTTTTGATAAGATGGTAGAATTTTTTCATAAATATATGAATGTATAATAAGGAATTACGGGGGAGGTACCAAAAAAGTACGTCCCCTTTTTCTGAAAGGATAGAACATTTTATGAAGAAAATTTGGATAAGTATGATTGTACTGATATTGGCATTGGGAATATCATTTGAGAAAACAGAAGCAAAGGCAGGTGTATTCGATATGGAGAAGAAAATCGTAAGACTGAACAGTGGATATGATATGCCAATCGTAGGTTTGGGAACCTACGCATTATCTGACGAAGAATGTTATAACTCTGTTCTTGCACTTTTGGAAAATGGCGGCAGACTGATCGACACAGCGTATATGTATCATAATGAGGCGGCGGTTGGGCGTGCCGTTCGAGATTCTGGAATTCCAAGAGATGAAATTTTTGTTACGACGAAAATATATCCGACACAGTTTGATGACCCGAAGGCTGCAATCGATTTGGCTCTGAATACCTTAGACATTGAATATATTGATTTAATGTTATTGCATCATCCGGGAACAGGAGATGTGGCGGCATATAAGGTGATGGAACAGTATGTTGCTGAGGGTAAGATCAAGTCCCTTGGCTTATCAAACTGGTATATAGAAGAACTGGAAGATTTTCTTCCGCAGATATCCATTACACCCGCAGTCGTACAGAATGAGATACATCCATATTATCAGGAAACAGATGTGATCCCATACATTCAAGATCTGGGGATCGTTGTAGAAAGCTGGTATCCGCTCGGTGGACGAGGGTATACGAAAGAGTTATTGACCAATGATATCATCGTGAAGATCGCAAACGAACATGCGGTATCAGCAGCACAGGTAATCCTGCGTTGGGATTTACAAAATGGTGTGATCGTAATGCCCGGTTCTTCTAATCCAGAGCATATCAGAGAAAATCTGGATGTATTTGGGTTCGAATTAAGTGATGATGAGATGGAACAGATAAAGGCACTAGATCGTGATGAAAAGCATGACTGGTATTAATTTGCGAGGGAATAGCATGAGTGAAATGGAATTATTATTAGAAAAATTGCGTAGAGGCGAACAGATCGAAGATGGTTCAAAAGAGCATACTATCATGTGGTCTGTCTCTCAGAATGCACAAAAACTGACCATGGAAATAAATAATAAATATCATACACCGGAAGAACTTCGGAAACTGATGTCTGAACTGATTGGAAAACAAATAGATGATAAATTTGGAATGTTTCCTCCTTTTTATACAGACTTTGGTCGTAATATCAGTATAGGGAAACATGTATTTATCAACAGCGGATGCCAGTTTCAGGATCAGGGCGGAATCTTCCTTGGAGATAATGTTCTGGTTGGACCACAGACAATTATAGCTACAATAAATCATGGTAAAGCACCAGAAGATCGCTGGACGAATTACATGAAGCCAGTTCACATAGGAAATAATGTGTGGATCGGAGCACACGCGACAATCCTGCCGGGCGTGACCATAGGCGATAACGCAATTATTGCAGCAGGAGCAGTTGTTAATCATGATGTTCCAAAGAACACGATTGTAGCAGGCGTGCCGGCGAAGGAGATCGGTAAGGTATGTTAGATATCGTTATTCTTTGGTCAATTCCTTTACCGCAGAAATAAAGTCATGGACTTTTACAGGTGGATCCAGTCCGTATACGATTCCATATGGAACAAAATGATTGGTGTCTAATGGAAGGTTTGCGTAACAATGGGGATATCTCACTGTAATCGAACAGTGCATGAGAGCAGGAGAAATTGATCAGGCTGAATAAATGAAGTAACCATTGCAAGATAAGATGAAACTATTAACTTGACGAAACAACAGATTGACATTATCCTTAATGCATATACCCCTATATGTATTAAGGAGGAATGCAGATTATGAAACAATGTATGGATTCAGATAATTTACATCGCAGGTTAAAGAAGATTATTGGACAGGTTCAGGCAATAGACCGTATGATAGATGAGGATGTTCCGTGTGAAGATATCCTGTCTCAGCTCAATGCAGCTAAATCTGCTTTACATAAATGCGGACAGGTGGTTCTGGAGGGTCATATTAAACATTGTGTAAAAGATGGTATCGAGCATGGTGATGCGGATAAGACAATTGAAAGTTTTACAAAAGCAGTTGAGCGATTCTCTAACATGGGATAATTAAAAAAAAAGATGACTTAAGAAGGATGGTATCGAAAGGTATCATCTTTTTCTTTTGCTCTTGACAGCCTATACCCCTATAGGTATAATAATTTCAAACATAGGTATACCCCTATAGGTATGAGGAGAGGCGTCTTATGATGAAAGTGATCAAGAAAATAGAAGATTTAATGGAACTGGGCGGAACAAAGAAAGATATTACTTTCCTCGTAATATCTGGATTATCGCTACTTCTTAGCATTTTCAAAGTATTTGATTTACCATTTGACATTGCATGGCTGGCAATTATTTTATGTGGTATTCCAATTATCTTAGAAGCAATTATTGGACTTATCACAGAGTTTGATATTACTGCAGATGTGCTCGTATCTTTGGCTCTGATAGCATCTGTATTGATAGGAGAAGATTTTGCCGCAGGAGAAGTTGCTTTTATTATGCAGATTGGTGGATTACTGGAAGAACTTACCGTTGCAAAAGCAAGAGCAGGTATTGAAAAATTAGTACATCTTACTCCACAGACGGCAAGAAGAATGGCTGGAGATCGGGAAGAACAGATTGCTGCAGCAGACGTTAAAATTAATGATATACTTCGAGTACTTCCGGGTGAAACAATTCCGGTAGATGGAGTAATCACAAATGGGCAGACATCAATTAACCAGGCAGTTATGACAGGTGAATCGATTCCTGTAGATAAGACGGTTGGTGATGAGGTTTCATCCGGTACTGTGAATCAGTATGGATCCTTTGAAATGAAGGCAACTAAGGTTGGTGAAGACAGTTCTATCCAAAGAATGATAAGACTTGTCCAGTCTGCAGATGCGGGAAAAGCAAAGATTGTAGGGACGGCTGATAGATGGGCTGTTTGGATCGTCGTCATTGCATTATCTGCATCAGCATTAACGTGGCTGATTTCTGGAGAAATCATTCGTGCAGTAACAATTCTTGTAGTATTTTGTCCATGTTCTCTGGTGCTTGCAACACCAACGGCTATTATGGCGGCAATCGGAAATGCTACAAAGCATGGCTTTTTAGTTAGAGAAGGAGATGCTCTTGAGCGTCTTGCAAAAGTTAAAAAGATTACATTTGATAAGACGGGTACTTTGACAGTTGTAAAACAGCAATATATTTGCAGCCGAGTGTAACCGTAAATATGAAGACCACGGGCTGCTAGTTCACAGAGGAACTCTGCCTGTGGTCTTTTTGATATTTGAATAAAATCGCACACTTGGAGAAATCCAGGGTCGCAAA